>SKQJ01000008.1 GCA_007119075.1 Bacteroidales bacterium
GAACAAAAATCCCTTACGCTTTTTAGAGAGCCTAAATCACAGAGCATAAGTTCCACTGAGCTGTTTCCACTCAAGGCTCTGGTTGCAGCCGCTCCGAATACGATGACCATTATTAAGAGTAACTTATTCCCTTCCCAAATCTTACCGACCTCAACTCTGACAGTCATTCCCCTCAATTACGCCGGGCTATCACAACCCTGTTTATCAGAGCTTTTTGCAGAAAAGTTCCTACATTTTGCAGAATATATCCTACACCCTTTGCCACTCCCCGCAGTACCTTTGTCCTGGTTAATTTTTAACCGGGGAGGAGGCCGGAAATCCTGGATTCATATCGCGAGGCTGCCACTTGAACTCCCATGAATTTCTCATTATAAACAGAATAAAGAATGCTGCACATGAATCATCCATGTGCCATGTCACACAAAAAGACATGTATAAAGCATGGATGATCCATGGATTAAAAAGCAAAATATCCGAATCATGAATTTGTAACACATTGTTAAACAACTTGCTAACTATACTTTATAGAAATGAAAAATCAAGTTCTAATCATTGGGTTAATCACCCTTTTATTTAATCCCACTATGGCGCAAAGGGGCGTGAATCAGTATATTCCCTTAATTGGTTCGCAGGCGCCTGCATTTAAATCTGCATCCACCAGCGGGCCTGTATCATTTCCTGGTGATTTTGGCAGTGCCTGGAAAATACTTTTTGCTCATCCGCGCGATTTCACACCGGTTTGTTCTTCAGAAATCCTGGAGCTTGCCTATTTCCAGGATGAGTTTAAAAAACTGGGTGCACAGCTGCTGGTGATCTCGGTTGATCGTATGGCATCGCATCAAAGCTGGAAGTCAGATCTGGAAAGCATTGACTATAAAGGAAGGGGAAAGGTTACCATCGATTTCCCCCTGGTGGTTGATAGCTCGGCGGTTATTTCGCGAAGCTTCGGCATGATTGACCCGCGAAGCAACAGCAGCCAAAGTGTAAGGGGGGTTTTCTTTGTCAGTCCTGATAACCTCATCATGGCGTTTCACTTTTATCCAAATGAAGTGGGACGTAATATTGATGAGATACTCAGAACCCTTAAAGCATTGCAACACCAACAAAGCAAGGATAATATAGTGATCCCGGCCAACTGGCAGCCGGGAGATGACGTAATGATCCCCATCCTGACAAAAGAAGACAGGGAAGAAATGCAGACCCCTGAGTCAAAAATTCATTACATCAACTGGTATATGATTTACAGAGAACAATAATGATTAATTTAATCCTGAAACCAAATGAAGCTCCTAATATATATATTCGTTCTTATGATCATCCTGCCATTTTCCAAATGGGAACTGATGGCTCAGCAAAATGATGCACAAATTAGTGGATATGTCTATAATCCTGATAATGAGCCGGCCTTATATTCAACCGTTGTTTTGCTCAACAAGGATTCCGTGCTCGTAAAAGGAGCACTCAGCCAGCAAGATGGTTCATTTGTGCTGGAAAATGTTTCTCCCGGCGATTATATTGTCCAGATACGGAACATTGAATACCAGACATATACATCCCCCGCTTCAATTACCATCAGCACAAATGAACAAAAAGTGCTTGACCCCATCGTACTTTCTACGGCTATTAATCAGCTGGGCGAGGTAGTTGTAACCGCCAACAGATCCTTTGTGGAAACCAGGGTTGACAGGATGGTGCTGAATCTTGGCAATATTACCAATATTGGCGGGAATGCGCTTGAAGTGCTTGAGCGGTCTCCCGGTATTCTGATCAACAGGTTCACCAAAACCATATCAATGTTTGGTAAAGATGGTGTGGTGGTTATGATCAACGGAAAAATATCCAGGATGTCATCAGATGCGGTGGTACAGATGCTTGAAGGGATGAATGTGGCTAATATTGAGCGGATTGAACTGATTCACACCCCGCCCGCAAACTTTGATGCTGAAGGCAATGCTGGTATTCTCAATATTGTATTGAAAAGCAACCTTGCTGATGGATTTAACGGAACCTATTCAATAAATGGCGGCAGGGGTTCAAACAATAAATATGGGGGTGGTGTCAATTTCAATTACCGCAGAGGCATGTTAAATCTTTATAGCGGATATGATCGCAATTACGATTTAAATCCTCAAGTCTTTTCCAATTACAGGGGCGTTTACCAGGATCTCGATTTTCTCGAAACCGAAACGTATAGTAACAGGAACCACACACCTACCACAGTGCAAAACGCCAGGATTGGAATGGACTTACAGCTGTCGGAAAAAACAGTTTTGGGGGTACTGGGTAGCTTTTTTGACCGCAACTGGTATATGGAAGCAGTAAATACCACAACCATAAGTAAAAATGGAGTTAATGAGTCAAGTCTTAGTATGCCAAATTCGGAAACCAATCACAACAGGTCTTTTTCAGGGAACATCAACCTGAACCACAAGTTTTCAGAGAAACATGCCATAAACATGGATGCTGATATTATTTATTACGATATGAATAACCCCAGCAATTATGCTATAAGTCAAGCGGATTTTTCAGGGGTCTTTGTACCTCAATATGATATGAAGATCGGCAAAAACACCCCAATAAACATTGGTGTTGTGATGATGGATTACACCTTTCAGGCATCCGACAAAATAACACTGGAGACCGGGGCAAAATATACGTTGATGGAGTTTGACAATAATTTCAGGATTGATAGTATGCACATTGGTGCAAGCTGGACAGAAATGCAGGATTTTACTTCCCAATCCTATCTCAATGAGGATATCATGGGATATTATGTCTCCTTTTCGGCAAAAGCCACAAGTAAAACCGAAATAAAAGGGGGTCTTCGTTACGAGTATACAAACACCAATCTGGGTTCGGTTATCCAACCCGATATAGTTGACAGGCATTATGGCTCATGGTTTCCAAGTTTGTATATTACCCACCGGATCTCCGATTCGCAAAACATGAATTTCTCCTATTCAAGACGCATCACCCGGCCACAAATATCACAACTGGCTCCATTCTATATTTTTACTGACCCCTCCACGGTGCTTACGGGTAATTCTGCCTTGCAACCCGCAATAGTAAACGCAGTCAGGATCGACTATGGTTTCAAATCCTGGAGAGCTGCTGTTTCTTATAGCCTCGAAGAAGGATCAATGAGCTGGGTCCCTGTTATTGACCACCAGAGGAACCGGCAGTTAAACACCATACAGAATCTGGATAATGTAAAGGTGCTAAACCTAAGCCTGTATATGCCGCTTAAAATAACATCGTGGTGGGAAACAACAAACAACCTTGTTGTCAATAATACAGAAACTAATCTGAACCTTCAGGGAAACGACATCCAGCTGCGTGGAGTTAATTATGGATTCAATTTTGCCAGTACGTTTAAGCTTCCGGAAGGATTTGTCCTTGAATTGACCGGAAATTACAATTCACCCCGAAACTGGGGAGTCATAAGCTGGAATGCCACCGGTGATATTCATATGGGAGTACAGAAAGATCTTGGCAGTTCATGGGGGAAACTTCGGTTTAACGCCTCCAATCTTTTGCTAACCAATAATTGGTACGGGACTACCCGCCAGCCGGATAATAATCTTATGGTTGATTTATCGCTTCAGTTTTCAGAAAGGGTATTCATGCTTACCTGGTCCAATACTTTTGGCAGCGACAGGGTAAGAGCAGCAAGAACCAGGCAGACCGGCGCTTCGGAAGAGCGTCAGAGGTTATAGTGATCATTAAATACATATGCGCAGGAAACCCTCTGGGACGGTAAAACTTAACCTGATTATACACCGGAAGACGGAGTGAATGTGCAGAAATAATAGATGCCAATGTCCGGAGGGTAATGCAAATCCGGAGGTCGCTTGAAGTTCACTCAGGATATCCCAGTGTCTGTGATAAGATTACCCGCTGACCGGGCCTCAGTTTGAACACTTCCCGAATTTTATCCCTGTCCACCTGCCCAAGCACACAGGTGCCAAGACCTTCCGATGCACAGAATAGATATACATTTTGAGAAATGAAACCGACATCAGTGGCGGAATAAAAATCCCTGATTTCATCACTCGCGCCTTCCATACGATCATAATCAGCCACATAAATCAGGGTCAGGGGAGCAGTGTGTACGAAATCCTGCCGACCTGCATATTCCCTCCTGTCGTCAGAACTCATTTTCAGTAATAGATGCCTTTCAGCATCATAAACATACCACCCAGCGGCAGTTACCACATAAATATCAAACTCCCGCCAGTCACGTGCCGTGGGAGAAGTTCTTTTACCGTCTTCACGATTTACACCAAATGCTGCCCATAACAAATTTGATTTCGTCTGCAAATCAATCTCCTGAATGGTATAATCACGCAAACTCTGTCTGAGATTAAGAGCTTCAAAAAGAGGCATACCACCCGTTTTTTGCGGTTCGGGCAGAGTCACTGTTTCTATAACCTGTGAAAATGCAAAGCTTACAGAAACAAAAAAGATAATCATGATATTACAAATCTTTGTTTTCATAATAACTTCTTTTTAGGGGTTTACAACATATTATATATAAAGTTCCGAATATGCTATGAGAAATTCAAGACCCTGGTATCTCCTGATCGCTGCCATGTGACATCGGGGTAACGACTTCTCACGAATGTTGGCTATTGCCATGCAAAACCGAACAGTGAGAGGATATAACGCTAATTGCAATCACGCGACAATTGCACATATCTCTGCATTATTAGTGGCACTAACGGCTATATGAACGCTGCTTCGTTTGTTCTATTGGAGAGGCAAGCCCTGAAACTGTCCGACAGTATATTTTTTCGCAAGGTTAAAACCATTTGTGCCTTACATCCCACAAGCTAAAAGACTTATGGGTTTTACGGCATTTATATAAAAACTCTCAGAAATTTCTGTATTATTGTCCAGGTGGCATCACCAAAAACCGCTTCCAATGAAAAACAGCATTCTATGATATATTGTTACAAAAAAGTGCTTTTGACATTCATTTTCATGGTCAATTGCTGCATTTTTTATGCCCAGATTTTTGCCGATTTCGAAACTCCTGAAACCACACCATTGGTTAAAAATGGCAATGCCCAGGTTGTAGACAATCCTTTTCAGGATGACATAAACCCCAGCAGCAAAGTATTGAGGTACGAAAAAGCTGATGGAAACTGGCATTATGTGGCCATGATCTTCCCCGATACGATGAACTTTGGCAACAGCACAAAAATGACCTTTAAGGTGCACTCCTCAACACAAGGGCGCGTTTACTACAAGTTCTGGAATGGGTCTTCGGTGGTGATTGAAAGCTGGGCACACAATTATAGCAACATGCCCCAGCCAAATCAATGGGTTGAACTTGAAATGGACGTAAGTGCCGCCATGGGAATGCCTTATACCAGGCTTGAAATTGCTGCCGGGGTTGATAATAATTCTCCGGCTATCATATATCTTGATGATTTTAAGTTTTCCAGTCCTTTGGCGGAGGAAGGGTATCCAGTTATTGAATACACAATTGATCCAATTCTTGTATACACTGAAAGCATAGTTACTTTTGACGCTTCCGGTTCTTTTGACTGGAACGGACTCGAGCTTACCTACAATTGGGATTTAGGAGACGGAAACACCTTATCAACAAGCGAAAACATAATAACGCACCAATATGCATCGCCGGGCTTTTATAAGATTACTCTTGTTCTTACAAACACAGAGGGCAAATCGGCATCAGAAAGCACCAACCTGTTTGTTTTCAATTATGGTAAGCTGTTTAGCGGTCTAACCTTTACAAACTCAGTATCAGAAGCACATGCAAAAGTGGAAGGAGTGTTTCAATTTACAAAAACCTACAGCAATCCCTACGATCCGAGCATTGTAAAGGTGGATGCTGAGATCATACCCCCCGGGGGGGAGTCCTACTTTATGCCCGCATTCTATTATATTAAAAGCGCACCCGACGAGGCGGGCCGATGGGTGAATGATCCAAATTTCCAATGCTGGAAAGTTCGGTTCACACCTCAGAAGGAAGGGACTTACCAGGTTATTATTCACCTGGAAGATGAAGATGGGCAATTCACATAAGAGACTTATGAAGTGATTGTATCACCATCGCAAAACAAGGGTTTCGTTTATCTCGATCCCGGTTTAAAAAACTATTACAGACACTCCACGGGAGAACACTATCTGCCCATTGGCGAAAATGTCGCCTGGAGCAACAAACAGGATAAGATCGCCGATTACCATGATCATATCTCCACGCTGGGGGAAAACAATGCCAATATGTTGCGATACTGGACTGTTACTTTTGCCTCACAATCCCTGGAAGGACGTAACGGATATTCTTATTACGAAGGTATTGGAAGGTACAGCCAGCAGGCAGCCGGTCTACTCGACTCCGTCTTTGAGCTATGCAGGGAAAACGGTATTCGCATCATGCTAACCATGTACCAGCACGGCATTCTGTCTGAAAATGTTAACTCTAACTGGGGGCTGAACCCTTATAATGTTGCCAATGGAGGATACCTGGACAAACCCGCCGATTTTTTTGGAAATGAGCTGGCAAAAATGCATACGCGCAACCTGTTTCGCTACTATGTAGCCAGATGGGGCTATTCAACCAACTTGTTTGCCTGGGAATTCTTCAACGAAGTTGACCTGACAGGTGAACACATGAATAATCCGCCCTCCTGGGTTGATGACGTGGTGGAATGGCATGAGGAAATGGCAATATTCATAAAAGAGCTTGATCCCTACAACCATATCACAACAACCAGTATCAGCGGCTGGCTTGGGCATCCATTGGTAGCTCCCCTGGGGCAAAGCAATGAACTGGATCTTTTCCAGTTTCACACCTATGGAGACAACGTAACAAACACTTTACTGCAATATCACGACAACATGCTGGGAATAACCGATCTGCCCCTGATGTGCGGTGAGTTTGGCAAATCGGGTCTTGCCGAAACCGGCGATGAAGTGCGCAACGCTAAATGGGTAACATATTTCAACCATTTTCCCAGCCTTCACTGGAATTGGGAAAAAGCCATTACACAGGGCTGGTATTCCTATTTTGCCCCGATGGCTGCCTATTTTGAAGATGTTGACCTGGTTGCCCAGGGAAATCCTGCTGCTTTCAGTTTTAATGCGAATGTGAAAAATGTGAAAGTTAATGGAATGAAAACCGATGCTGGAAATTTCTATTTCTACCTTTATCATGAAAGTTTTGAGGAGAATATTTCCGGTGTTATTCTTGATTTATCAGAATTCCCAATGGGTTATTACAGGCTCACCATCTATGATCCGGTTACCGGAGACATTTCTGATCCGCAGGTAAAAACCCATATTCCTCCATTTCATAATCTTTCTGTACCTGAATTCAACAGGGATATTGCCATCAAACTCGAGTTTTTAGAAGAGTATATGCGTCCGGTAGCTCTGGCCGGCAATGATCAGATACTGCCCAAAAACTCTGTTATTGAGCTGTCGGGAGAGTGGAGCTTTAATCCCAAAGACATACCATTAACAGCATACCAATGGTCGCTGATCACTCAACCAGATGGAAGCAATCTTACCATAGAGGATCCTTCACTTATTGAAATCAGTCTAAACCCAGTTATTAGCGGTGACTATCGTTTTGCCCTTACAGTAAGTGATGCAGAAGAAACATCTCTGCCCGATACGGTTAACGTTTTTATTACAACACCACCAGTGGCTGTTGCAGGAGAGGATATATCCATTCCTGTTTCGGATTATCATACTCTTGATGGGTCCGCAAGCTTTGATCCTGATGGATTCCCGCTTTCTTACCTTTGGAATATAACGGAAAAACCAGAAAACAGTGTGAATGCAAGACTTGATAAAGAAAATTTTGTGAACGCTGTTTTCAGTCCGGATGTGCCTGGCATTTACAAGATCACCCTGGTGGTAAATGATCAATACCAGGACAGCAAGCCGGACACTATTAATATTTCTGCCACAACACCCACTCATGTTTTTAACCTGGAAAACCAGAAAGACTTTAAAATATATCCAAATCCAGTTAAAGATTTCTTTATTCTCGAAACGAACGGATATGTGGATGGTAGTTATATCATTGAACTTCTGGATATCTCCGGCAGGGTTGCTTGGAATGATATGATCAGCAAGATGACTGCTGGCTCATCCCGCAGTTATTATTTCCCAAATTCTCTTGAAAGCGGCATATATTTTCTCACGATACAATCTGAAAAGAAATCAAAGATCTATATTTTCAAAATGATCATTGATTTTTGATAGTTCCGGAACTTTTTTTTCCACAGTTATGAAATATTATCAATACAATACCTTTTAAATCCAGGAAGATGGCAAGCTCTTTTGTTAAGTTTCAAGTACCCATGATTGCTACTTCACTTGCATTTGCTCAATGCCAGCTGGTATCGGATAGAGACCGGACAGATGAATTGTTGATAACAGATTACATGCAATAGCGCTCAATGTTTTCAAATCCATGTGGCATCATTGCATTACCATTTATTCTTGTCGGGCATCCCAGTGCTGATGTTTTATTGAATTTAAAAATCACCCCTAACTTTATACCCGTAAGGAAAAGGAGCAACTTTATCGGCTAACAAGGAGTTTTTAATGCTACCTTTTTGCAGGTTTTACAGGCATTGGTAATTCTCAATGCAAAAACCGAAGGCATTTTTTCCATGAACGGCCTGATGGATCCGGAAAGCAGATTCATGACATCTTCATAATCACCTGCAATTAATGTGCTCATATGACCAGGTTCAACCCTTACCTTGCTTTCCTCCTGCAATAATAAGATAAAATCAAGAACTGGCGTCTCATATTCTTCGTCCAGAGGGTAGTAGCTTATTTCAACTGTGATTTCCATTATAGCTGTTTTTTAGTCAAGAAGTGAATCAGATTTTTTGCACCGATGCAACGATAAAAGCAGGTTCAACGGTGTCCTGGCTGTTTGTTCCGTCAAGAAGTTCAAACTCAGAAGACAAATATACTCCAAAGCTCATAGAAGATGCGCCAAACTCAGATAATAACCTGCTGACTTCAGGAGGGGTGAAAAAGCGACCATGCTTAAAAACTTCATCGTTATTCTTTGCCTTACCCAGTTCCGATAATCTGTTAAGGCATCCCAGAACCAGATAACCTCCGGGTTTCAGTACCCTGTAGATTTCATTCAAAACCATTTTTGCATTTTCCACAAACTCCAGCATAGTAACTGATGCAATTACCGGAAAACTCTGGTCCGGGTAAGGCAGCTCTGCGGCATCTGCCTTTAAGAAAACAGCATTCTTTATTTTTTTTGCTTCAGCAATCCGCAGCATTGCTTCGGATATGTCGGCTGCAGTGACTCTAAATCCCTGACAGGAAAAATATTCAGTCCAGTGTCCTGTTCCACAGCCAAGCTCCAGCATTTCTCCAGGCGTAATAGTTCTGATATGATCGTGAATAATTTTCTTTTCGATCGCATCCAGGGCCTTCCCATGCGTTGTTTCGTAAAAACGGTCATAGTTTTCAGCCACCTTCCGGTCTGCAAAAATATTGATCTGTTTGTTTGCCGTCATTATGGGATAATGGATTCAATTTTAGCAGGATAAATAGAGCAGCGCTTTTTACACTTTATTCAGATGAAAATACAAAAAAAGTGACAAGAATTAAAACGGAGCCCTTCAATATCTGATACAAATAGAACATTCATCGGGCAGGCAAATTCGCTGGTTCCTGATTTCCAGGTAACCAGGATCTCATAAACTATCTCGATGATAAAATGGTGTACGCAAAATTTATCGTATATTTGTGTATGCCTTTGTAATAGTCCGATTTACAGGAGAGTTAACTATTCCTAAAACAATTATTTAAATCACATCAGGGAGGCGAACATGATGAGCAAGAATCAAAATGGTGGAATAAACCGTCGAAAGTTTTTAAAAACCAGTGCAAAATTTGCAGCGTCTGCAATGTTTGCGGGTTTCGGGGCATCCAGAATATTCGGTGCTGAAAACACTAATCAAACATCAATTGAAAATGTAGTCCTCAACAATGGTGTAAAAATGCCAATACTTGGATTTGGCACATTATATCTTAATGGTGCACTCGGCGAGAAGTGTGTAGCCGATGCAATATCACTCGGATATCGCCTTATTGATACAGCCACGATATATAATAATGAAGAAGCAGTAGGACAAGGAATCAAGCTGAGTGGAATAAACAGGGAAGAGCTTTTTGTAACATCAAAAGTCTGGGTGGACGATTCAGGGTATGAGAATACAAAAAAAGCGTTTCAGACATCCCTGGATAAACTGGGTCTGGATTACCTGGATCTATACCTGATCCACCGTCCCCGTGGTGATTTAAAAGGGACATGGAAAGCAATGGAAGAACTCTACAAGGAAAATAGAATCAAAGCTATCGGTGTCAGCAATTTCGAACCTGCCCAGCTAAAAGAGTTAATTTCCGGAAGCCAGGTAAGACCAACGGTCAATCAAATCGAAGCTCATGCATTTTTCCAGCAACCCGAAGCATTGGAATTTTTGAAACACAGTGAAGTGCAATTGGAAGCCTGGTCTCCTTTTGCACAGGGGCGCAACGGACTTTTTACGAATCAGGTTCTTGCAAAAATTGGCGAAAAGCACAATAAAACCAATGCCCAGGTGAGCCTGAGATGGCATTACCAGAGAGGCATTGTTACTATTCCCCGGACTTCGCAAAAGGCGCACATGGCTGAGAACCTGAATATATTTGATTTTGCTCTCAGTGAATCCGATATGAGGACTATTTCCGGTCTGGATCTCAATATCACCCAATTTCCTGA
>SKQJ01000068.1 GCA_007119075.1 Bacteroidales bacterium
CTTGTTTCAGAACAAGGCGTAATCCATTTTGATCATGATGGTATTATGCGGGAAAATCCGGAACATATCGCCAAGCTGCCTGTCCACCGGTCTCCGGTATGGCGAGCTGCCCCATGGTGCAAGGGGGTTCAATTCATCCCTCTCCCTTCGTCCGTGGCTCCACACAAGGTGCACGGTCGAACCCGGCCGGTATTCCCACCTCATGACCAGGTTTGACTGCAGGTTCTTGTAATTGAATTCCCTCTTTTTGGGAAAAGCCCCGAAATCTGCAAGCTGGTCAGGATTTGTAAGGACGCTGAAGCTGTCGTACATTCCCCTGGCCAGGAAGAACTGGGTGTATAATTGTATGGAAAAGGTGTTGGTGAAAGTGAGCGAGCTCCTCAGGGTCAGATCGACCGAACGGGTGTCCCTGCGTCCGAACATTGGCAGGTAATAATGGCCTGGCATATATGGTTCAAGGCCTGCAACAATGCCGTTCAGGAGGCCCAGGTCGTCAAACCGCGTATATTCATCCGGTTCCAGCCGGTCAGGAGCAGCCGCTTCATTCCCTATTTGCCAGATGCCGTCAATCTGCCTGAAAGATTCGTTCGACGCCCAGGCAGTAACCGAATTTTCCCATTCTCCTTCAAGTCTCCCGCTGAAGGAGAACCGGGTGCCTATATCCCACAGTCCCTGCAGGCCAAGGCTGTATTCGCTTCCTCCGTCGCCGTATATCCGGTGACCGGCAGCCGGGGTGATTTTCCAGTTTCTCCTTTCGTCTGTATTGTATTCGCCGCTGAGCTCTATATGGTGAGGCCTGGCCCATCTGTCAAGCCCCCTTGTTTCCCAGATGTCGTATCCTCCAAGAAGCTCTGAAAAGCTCGCGGTAAGCCTGATCATCTGAAATTTACGGGTCATCATTTCCGATCTCAGCCTCATAAAATCTCCCATGTTCCAGAATTCAAGGTAAGAATACCGCTGACGGTGATAAAACTGGATATTTGACCGCTGGAAAGGCCCTATTGCCTGGCCTCTCCTGATATTATAGGTAAGGCCGGTCCAGGATTCATAAAAGTTCTGTTCAAAGCTGGTCCATCCGATATCGTTCGGATTATACCGGTCGGAAAACAAAAGCAAGGTAAGGTGGCCGTCAATTGTCCCCTCTCTTCTTCTGAAAGTCAGTCCGCTCATGAATCCCGACTCCCTGTCGTTTCCGGGGATCAGGGACTGCCGGTCCGAAAAGGCGGCTATGCCTTCGAAGCTGTAGGTGTTCCCGAAAAACCGTGTGTCCCAGTCCACGCCCCCTGTCATGCTCTGCATGCCGATGCCGCCCGAAAGCGGACTGCGGTATGCGGTGAGGATGCCGCCCGCAGAGGAATATTCCCCGAATTGCTGACTGGCACGCAGCACGCCATAGTTATGCGAGGGATCCAGGTTTGCACCGGCCGATGCCCCCAGGATCCCGAACGACAGGCCCGAAGCCGATCTGCCGGAAACCTTCGCCGCTCCTATTATAGGCTCGAAGGCACCTATTCGACGGGTATAGAACAGCCGGCTGATACCAATTCCGAACTGGAAGATATCGGCCCCTTCAATGAAAAACGGTCGTTTTTCCGTATAGAAAGTTTCAAAAGCCGTAAGGTTCAGCACCGCAGGATCGGCTTCAACCTGACCGAAATCGGGGTTGACGGTGGCATCCAGCATAATGTTGGAGCCCAGTCCCACTTTAATGTCGCCTCCGATATCAAGCCTGGTGGAGCGTACCCCTGTGCCCGGAACAGAAAGGTTTTCAGCAATATCCAGCCCAGAAAGCAGGTAGGGCCTGAACTGGATATTCCGGCGGGGCTCGATTTCCCTTATGCCTGTGATTTGGCCGTACCTTGCAACCAGGTTTGAACGCTCTGTTCGCGGTATATACGGCCATTCGGCAATCTCTCCCAGCCGGGGCATCCTCCTGGTTATATGAAGTCCCCAGGTCTGCGACTCCACGTCGGGGAACCTCAGCATGCTGTATGGGATCCGGATCTCCGCTATCCAGCCCTCTTCGGTTATATTTACGGCTGAAAACCATATTGCATTCCAGGAGGGATCGAGCCCGACGGGAAGAGCAGGCCCGTGCGACCGTATCCCGCTTTGCTGACCGTCCAGCTGGACGCCCGCCGCGTTCACGGCAAAGGTGTATGCCGACCTACGGTTGAAATAGGAATCGACCGAGATCATCAGCCAGTCTGCCCTGTTGAATTCATCCCTGCGGCCGAGGTTGTTTTCAATTGCCGAAGGGTCGTCATACATAATGGCGCCTATAAAAAGATCGTCCGGGCCGAAAAGCACCCGCACTTCGGTCCTCCGGGATGATTCCAGCCCTTCCCTGGGCTCCAGCTGGATAAAGTCGCCGATAACCGGGGCATTCTGCCAGGCATCTTCATCCAGGGTGCCGTCTATGGTTATCGGAGAACGGGTGGATGCTGCGGGAATTGACGGTGCTCCCTGTGAAAAAACCGGGATACAGGTAAAAGGCGCGAGAAAGCTTAGGAGGATTAAAAATCTGAAAATCATTATCAAGGGGCAGTTTAATTGAAAATAAAAGTTCCGAAATTATGGGGCTCATGGAAGTTCCTTTCGGTTTTTTGCCATGAAAATCTGGTGGTGCCCTTGTCATGGTCCAGCCGGTACATATTGGCTTTCCATTTGTCGCCCGATTCAGGGGGGGCGGTTATAAGAGGCTCCATCAGTTTCCAGGGAATAAAAAATTCAGCTATCCAGCCCTCGGTTTCGCCAAGGCCGTTTGTCAGGATTGATGTTTTTCGACGGGCTTTCCTGTCCCCTTCATATTTCCAGGGCAACCACCCGAGAAAATTCCCTTCCAGGTTCGGGATGAGCAGGGCTAGTTCAAAATTGAGGGGGGAAAGCTGGTATTCGAAATAGAGGGGATATGTCTCATCGGGCATTAAAAAAACCTCAACCACATCTTCTTTCCACAGGTCAAGGTTGTCGGCCTGCATGGTTGCTGTAATTATCCTGTCTTCACAATGAAAAAGAAAATAAATGCCAGTCTCGGAATACAGAATTTTGACCCGGGTGGAATAATCCACAGTGCCTTCGGTCCTCCTGGGAATATCGACCCAGCCGGTCGTGTTCCAGGCGGCGGCACTGCCTTTGCCTGAAATTTCAAAATCGTCCGACCTTGTTATTTCTATAATGGCATCCTGATCATTTTGTTGTGAATACATTACCGGCACTGGAAAAAAGGTTAAAGCAGCGGCCAGCAGAAGAACCGTAAAATAATCTGCCATGATTCGGGAAACGGTAAGATTTAATCTTTTCATGAAAGGGTGTATTTTCTTTGCTGGGATGCAAAAACGCAATTAGGGTTCAGCCGGAAGAATTTATAAGATTTCCATATCGGGACTAATAATCAAAGCCGGTATCATAAGCTACCGGCTTTTTTACTTAGTTTGTTTTAAGCCTTTATGGCCTGCTGCGGGATCATGTTTTCATTCCACAAACGGGTCAGGCGTTCAATGTCCGGCTTTCGGCCCGTCTCCCGGCATGATCGACCGCAACGACCCTGAACTCTTTCCCGCCGGCCAGTTCACAGGTGAACGGCTCCAATGTTCCCTGGGGCCTGTGCGGAATGGTTTCTGCCAGCTGCCCGTCCCTTAATACCTGGTAGTGTGAGATCGGCTCGTCGCCGGCATAGCTGGTATCCCAGGATATTTTTATATTGTCGGCTTTCTCCAGCCTGGCGTTTCTTGGCGGCGTGAGTCCGCGGTCTTCCATCTGGAAATAATTTGTTTCGCCGTTTCTTGCCCTGACTCCGATCTTCTCATATTCCCGCCGCTGGCGTTCGTCAAGTTCGTCTTCCCTTACCTGTGCCGCATAGTAGTTTTGTACAAGCTGGCATCTGAGTGGGTCGTCATTGACTTCGCCTATTCCCACGATAAGCGTATGGACCCCTTTTGTGGTAAGAGCATATTCAATCAGCGGCTTGCTGGGAACAGAATCGGTCCCTATGATCCTGACAACGTCATCGGGCACCCTCGACCATCCCGGTTCCTTGGTGTACATGGCTCCGTCTGCAAATACCTTCATCCCGATCACGCCTATATCCCTTGCCTCGGCAACAGGGATCACATTGTGCTGCATATTCAGGTACCGCCGGTCGTTAACGTTTATCGATACCAGCATCCCGTCAAGCAGGTCCCATTTATCCCGCTGTATCATGTCTATCATGGCGGGGGCGTTGTGGTGGCCGGAGAATCCGAGGTGTTTTACCAGTTTCTCGTTTTTGGGATTGAGGCCGGTGACATTGGTGCCGTCGCGGAAGTCCCTCAGGGCAACGAGTGCTCCGAAATTCCCGTCTTTGTCCATGGGAGTCTCAAGCCCCCTGTATACAACATCCACCTCTTCAAAAGTTGTGAGGTTGTGGATCATTATCATGTCCACATAGGCCCCTTCGGGATAAGTGCCATCGTCGTTACCGAACATTTGCGACAGGGCACGCTTCAGGTCGCCCACGGCTCCTTCGGCGGGATCGCCCTGTGTGCTGTTCCTGACGCCGGGCATATCGGGAAAACCTCCCCTGGCCCAGCGAACCATGGTCTTTGTGGTAAGGAAGACCGATTCCCTCAGCTCCCTGTTATAGCCCTCCTGCCCGGGCACAAGGTTCAGTCTCCGGAAGGCCTTGCCGAAATTCATCTGGCTTGGACCGTAAACATTGGAGGTGTCATAATAATTGATACCGAGGTCAAAAGCCTTCAGTATGATATCAACAGGCTCTACATCGGCAGGGGTCCACTGAATGGAACCCTGTCCGCCCAGAGCCATGGTAGTTACATCGAAGTTGATCCTGCCGAAACGGCGTTTCATTGGTGCCGGAATTGATTCCCTGCTGCAGGCTAACGAGGGCATGATTGTTACGCCTGCTGCTGCGGCTGCAGAAAGACGCATAAATTCCCTCCGGGAAAGTCTGGATGCTGTTTTTGCGATCATAAGCAAGATTTATTGGATTAGAAAAGAGTTGCCGGATAGCGCTGGCATACAAATGTACGAAAATATCATAAAATTATTGCCCTTTCCAGACGGAATGCCTCGCCGGGAAATCATTCAATATTGCCATATGGCAATATTATTCTAATTTTCCATATATTTGCAATGATATGGCAACAGGAAAGATCCGGGAGAACGGGACGGCAGCTATGCTCTAATCCATTACTAATTTGGTCCCGGATGTTCCGGGACTTTTTCTTGAACTGCACACTATGGAAAAACAAGCAAATAACAATAACCGGCAGAGGATTGCCATCCAGGGCGGTCCCGGGGCATTTCATGAAATCGCCGCCAGGCAATATTTCAATGATACGGAACCGGAGATAATTCCGTGCGACACCTTTATTGATCTGTTCGAATCGGTAAGATCGGGAAGTGCCGACTCGGCGGTTGTTGCCATTGAGAATTCGGTTGCCGGATCGCTTATTCCCAACTATGCCCTGCTGCGAAGGTCCGAGCTGAAAGTCACCGGAGAGGTTTATCTGCGAATAGTCCAGAACCTGATAGCCCTTCCCGGACAAAAGATCGATGACATCAGGGAAATACATTCCCATCCCATGGCCATCATGCAGTGCGAAGATTTTCTGCTCCCCTTGCGCAACCGGGGCGTCAAGGTAATTGAATCGATTGATACTGCCCTGAGCGCTAAATGGATAAGGGATAACAGCCTCGCCGGCGTTGCAGCCCTGGCCAGCGATCTTGCGGCACAGATGTACGGGCTTGAGATACTTGCCGAAAGTGTTGAGAGCAATAAACGCAATTTTACGAGGTTCCTCATCATCGAGCCTGAAACTGAAAAAGGAAACGACCTTGAGGAAAACAACAAGGCATCCATCTGTTTTTCCCTTGCCCACCAGGTGGGAAGCCTCTCGCAGGTCCTTTCGGTCCTTGCGTATTACAAGATAAACCTCACAAAGATCCAGTCCCTGCCGGTAATCGGAAAGGAATGGGAATACCTCTTCTATCTCGATATCCTGTATGATGACGCTTCAATGTACAGAAAAGGCCTCTCGGCCATCGAGCCGCTAATAGACCAGCTGCAGATCCTCGGGGAATATAGAAGCGGGCGCTGGTAATCAATGTTTTATGCACATTCATTAAAAAAAACATGAAAAAAATCATAATTTTTTCACTGTTTTGATATGTTTTTTATACATTTGTGCAGAATTTATGTTTTACAACATATGAGAAATCTCCTAACAACCATTCTATTTATTATTCTCCCGGGGCATCCGGGCAGAAGTGAGAATGTTGTTCAATAACCGATAGAACGAAAACAAAAAACCCCCTCACTTCGATGTGTGGGGGTTTTTTATGATAAATAGGGCGGCAATCCAACTGAATACAAACCATCTTCCTTGTCTTGAAATGAAAAGAAACCTCAGAAGCGACATAACGACCCGCGGCCGGCTGAATGCCGGAGCCAGGAGTCTGTGGAGAGCCAATGGCATGCGGAACGAGCAAATGGGAAAGCCACTGATTGCCATCGCAAATTCCTTCACCCAGTTTGTCCCCGGTCATGCCCACCTTCATGAAATAGGACAGAAGGTAAAAAAGATAATCGAACGGCAGGGCTGTTTTGCAGCCGAATTCAACACCATTGCCATAGATGACGGCATCGCCATGGGGCACGGCGGCATGCTGTATTCGCTCCCTTCGCGTGACCTTATCGCCGACAGTGTCGAGTATATGGTAAATGCCCATTGTGCCGATGCTCTGATATGCATAAGCAACTGCGACAAGATCACTCCGGGAATGCTGATGGCCGCCATGAGGCTGAATATCCCGACGGTGTTTGTCAGCGGCGGACCCATGGAAGCAGGCAGGAACGGGGAAAAGGCGCTCGATCTTGTTGATGCGATGGTCATTGCCGCCGATCCCGGCGCCGCAGACGAGGATATCTATCATGTTGAAAAAAACGCCTGCCCCACCTGCGGCTCCTGTTCCGGCATGTTTACCGCAAATTCGATGAATTGCCTTAATGAGGCGCTGGGCCTCGCCCTTCCCGGGAACGGCACAGTGGTCGCAACGCACCGGAACCGGATAATGCTTTTCGAAGACGCCGCCTCCCTTGTCGTCAGACTGGCATACCGGCATTACGGCGAGGGCGACGACAGCGTATTGCCGCGCTCAATCGCTACCAGGGATGCTTTTCTGAATGCAATGCGCCTGGATATTGCCATGGGAGGGTCTACAAACACGGTCCTCCATCTCCTTGCCATAGCCAGTGAGGCGGGGGTGGACTTTTCCCTGGAGGATATCGATCAATTGTCACGCTCGACACCCGTTCTATGCAAGGTTTCCCCCAGCAGCAGCTATCACGTGGAGGATGTCAACAGGGCAGGAGGGATACTTGGAATTATGGCGGCCCTTGACGAGGCGGGGCTTATAGATACCGGAGTCGGGCGGGTCGATTATCCGAGCCTCCGGGAAGCGCTGCGGGATTATGACGTACGGAAGCCCGATGCAATTGACAAAGCCTGGAAAATTTACGGCAGCGCGCCCGGGGGATTCCATAACCTGGTAATGGGCTCACAGGATAATACATATGAAAACCTTGATCTTGACCGCCGCGAAGGCTGTATAAGGTCGGCCGCCACTGCCTGGTCGGATGACGGGGGACTGGCAGTCCTTTACGGCAATATTGCCCGTAACGGCTCGATAGTCAAGACAGCCGGAGCAGATCCGTCGGTATTCCGTTTCGAGGGCAGGGCAAGAATATTTGAATCACAGGAAGACGCCTGCAAGGCCATACTTGACGGCAGGATCGCCGCCGGCGATGTGGTTGTGATCCGCTATGAAGGTCCCCGCGGAGGGCCCGGCATGCAGGAAATGCTGTACCCGACCTCATACCTTAAATCGGCCGGGCTGGGTGCTGCGTGCGCCCTGGTTACCGACGGCCGATTTTCCGGAGGTACATCCGGCCTTTCCATCGGTCATATTTCCCCGGAAGCCGCCTCCGGAGGAGAGATCGCCCTTTTAAGGGAAGGCGACAGGATAATTATTGACATATCCTCGAGAAGCATAAACGTTGATTTGCCGGATGATGTCCTGGCCTTTCGGCGGAAGGAAGAACTGGCCCGCGGGGAAAATGCCTGGACACCGGAAAGCCGGCAGCGCGAAGTTTCCCGTGCGCTCAGGTTTTATGCCTCCGTGGTCGCTTCGGCCGATACCGGTGCGGTCAGGGTATTGCCCGGAGACGGGGTTTCGGGAACCAGGAAGGGGCATCCGGAAAAACCGGCCCGAACCGCGGGCAGCTGAGCCTGTGATTCACATTGCTATTGTAAAATGAAGATAATAAGATTATAACCATGAGAAACCAAACACAGACATTGATGAAGGAAACCAGTGACCAGCCCGTTCGAATGACAGGGGCTCAGGCAGTAATGCAGTCGTTGATAAATGAGGGCGTCGATATTCTTTTCGGATATCCCGGCGGCGCCATAATGCCGGTTTATGACGCTCTCTATTCGGTATCGGACAAGCTGAACCATATCCTGGTAAGGCACGAGCAGGGGGCCGTGCATGCGGCACAGGGTTATGCGCGCGCCACAGGAAAGGTCGGCACCTGTATTGTTACCTCCGGCCCTGCCGCAACCAATGCCGTTACCGGTATAGCAGATGCCAGCATCGATTCCACCCCGCTGGTGGTCATTTCGGGCCAGGTCGGATCGCTCCTTCTGGGCACCGATGCTTTCCAGGAAACTGACGTCGTCGGCATCACCCAGCCTGTCACAAAATGGAATTACCAGATCACCAAACCTGAAGAGATACCCTGGGCTATTGCAAGGGCCTATTATATAGCCCGCAGCGGGCGACCCGGACCGGTACTGCTTGATATCACCAAGGATGCTCAGTTTGGGAGCCTCGATTATGTTTATAAGCCGATGACCTCGATAAGGAGCTATACGCCCTATCCTGCAATTGACCCGCGCCAGGTGGAAGAGGCCAGCAGGCTGATCAATCTGTCAAAAAAACCCCTTGCCCTTATCGGCCAGGGAGTGGTGCTTGCAGGAGCCGAAAAAGAAGTCATTGAATTCCTTGAAAAAACCGGGATCCCCGCCGCCATGACCCTGCTGGGATTGTCTGCGGTTCCTACCGATCACAGGCTGTACGTAGGCGGATTGGGAATGCACGGGAACTACGGGCCTAATATAATGACCAACAAAAGCGACCTGCTTATAGCCATCGGGATGAGGTTTGATGACCGGATAACTGCCGATACCAAGCGATATGGCACCAATGCCAAAATCATTCACCTTGAAATTGATCCCGCCGAGATAAACAAAATAATTCACGCCGATGCACCTGTGCTTGGCAATGTAAAGGAAAGTCTCCCGATGCTGACCGAAAAGGTAAGCAAGAATGACCACAATGAATGGCTTTCGGAGTTTAAGGCCTGCTACAGGGTGGAATACGAAAGACTGATTGAAAGGGAGCTTTACCCGGATAAGCCTGAGCTTACCATGGCGGAGGTCGTAAGGCGGGTAACGGCTGCCTATGATGACGATGCCATCATGGTAACAGACGTAGGCCAGCATCAGATGGTAGCATGGCGCTATTTCAAATTCAAGCAGTCCCGGTCGGTGATAACCAGCGGCGGACTGGGAACTATGGGATTCGGGCTTCCGGCTGCCATAGGAGCCAAGCTTGGCCGGCCCGACAGACCTGTGGTGCTGTTTGTGGGCGACGGCGGCTACCAGATGACCATACAGGAGCTGGGCACCATATACCAGTCCCGCGTGCCGGTCAAAATAGTCCTTCTGAACAATAACTTCCTTGGAATGGTCAGGCAGTGGCAGGAGCTTTTCTTTGATAACCGCTATGCCCAGACCGAATTGATAAATCCCGACTTTCAGACTATCGCCAAGGGATATCATATTCCCTCCCTTAAAATCACCGAAAGGGAAAAACTGGACGATGCCGTGAAGGAAATGGTGAATGCCGAAGGCCCCTTCCTGCTCGAGGTCGTCGTTGAAAAGGAAGGGAACGTCTTTCCGATGGTTCCCGCAGGCATGTCGGTCGAGGATGTAAGACTGGAATAACAGCTTCATCAATCCATTCCAATTTAATTAACTTTATAGTATTAACTTAATACAACAAAAAATGCGACAGGAATTCACCCTGACAATATATTCTGAGAACCGGATCGGCATCCTGAACCAGATCACTACCGTATTCACAAGAAGGCATATCAATATTGAAAGCCTTTCCACTTCAGAATCCGCTATCGAAGGCATACACAAATTCACCGTGGTCGTATTCTCCACAAGGGAAGAAATAGATGTGCTTGTAAGGCAGATCGAAAAACGGATCGATATACTGAAAGCCTATTATTTTACCCAGGATGAGATCGTATACCAGGAAATCGCCCTTTACAAGGTTCCCACATCATCCCTCTTTGAAGGCAACGAGGTGGAGACGCTGGTGCGCCGCTACGGCGCCAGGATACTTGAAATAACGCCCGAATATACGGTGATAGAGAAGACCGGGCATAAGTTCGAGACGCAGGAGCTTTTTGAAAAGCTCGATCCATACGGGGTGACCCAGTTTACCAGGTCCGGCAGGATCGCGATCAACAAGCTGAAGAAAGAACCGCTGAACAGCTACCTGAGAAAACTTGAGAAAAACGGTGTAAATCCCGATATTTACAATAAAAAATAAATCCATTAATAAATTTTAATACAAGCAGCTATGGCAAAAATCAATTTCGGCGGAGTAGAAGAAGAAGTTATAACC
>SKQJ01000327.1 GCA_007119075.1 Bacteroidales bacterium
TTCCATACGCGTTCGGCCTCTTCCCTTTCCATCTCGCCTTCAAAAACCAGCAGCCGGTAGCGGAGCATATAGGTGTTTCCCGGCTCCAGTGTCCACGATGTGTTCCTGGTCGGTGAAAAATTTATGAAAACATCGCCGCGCCCGCGGTTGGCATCAGAGGGCCATACCCTTAATGGTTCCGGGTGATTGAAGTTAGCCGGGAAGCCCATAATCAGCATTCCCGAAACACCCTGACCGGATACGCCGGTTACGACGCACCACTCCGCCCGCTGTCCGTCCGCCTGATCCCGGTCCAGTCCACGGGATGTATAGAAATCGCTGGTTGCATTGGTCCATTCGGCAGTTGCCCTGATAACAAAGCCTCCATACCTGTATTCTTCCAGCACAATTGTTTCGGCCGGACTCAGCCTGGAGGCAATGTCAACCAGGAATTTTCCGTCACCACGGTTCCAGGCTGTAATTTCCTTGACCTCATTCATGGCGATGGTCTCATCGGATGAGCCGGGCCAGGCGATATGCTGATGAAGCACCTGTATGCTGCTGAATACATCTCCTTCCCGTATTGAGGCAACCCCGCCGAAACTTACCCTTCCCTCCTCCTTTGCCAGGTTCCAGAAATCGATCTCTTCTCCCCGGAAAGTTGTACGGGTCCATGGGTTCCACATGCCATAGTGATGCATATGGTCGGGTGGCTGGATCTCGGTGAGCACGGTCCCGTCAGGCGACAGCAACGGATGAATGAACCCGCTGCGGCGGTATGCGGGATTTGCTCCTTCTGGAGGATAAATGGTTTCGGAATTATATTGCAAAACGGGGCTTTCGCCGGAAATTAACAGGTACGCTCCGTTACGGTTTTCGACTTTCATGGATGCCGACCCGGCAGTTCTTTTTGACTTTACAAGATGAAAAACCCGGACTTCACCCGGTCCGGTCCGGTCAGAAAGCAGCCAGTGCATCCTGCGATCGAAACCGGCACTGTATTGAACCGGCACGGCAGTTTCTTTCCCCTGTATATACTCAAACAGGCTCAGCTCCTCTTCATGGATATGGGTGATCTCATCGAGTGAAACCGATACCGGAGTTTCCGCTCTTTCGTATGCTCCGGAATGAACATTTATTATGGCAACTATATCACCCTCTTCCTGAGGCATTACAAATATGCAGCCTAATGTAAATATTGCAGCAGATAAAAGAAATTTGATCAGCATTGGCTTATAAATTTAGGGGTTAAGGCGCCCCGCTGATATATACTGAATTTCTAAAGAGCACCCGATATTTTGAACACCCAGGCATAGGGCGACGGATTATTCCCGGGATTCAGGCCCGGAGGAGAAATAGTAAGCCTGTTGCCCGACATGGAATAATCAATACGTCCTTCATACCCGAGCATGGTTACGTTCGAGGGGCTGCTGACGCCGTTTACAGCAATATCCCTGCCGTCCCATCTGGTTGATATAAGATACAGATCCTTGTCTTTCGAGGTGAAAAAAACAGTAGTCTCTTCGTCGATTGCAGGAGCATCCTCCCAGACCCTGGTGCCGTAAATCCCCTCTCCGTTTATCCTCAGCCAGTCGCCGATATCACGCAGCCTCTGCTGCTGTATCACCGGAATCCGGCCGTCTGCGGTAGGGCCTACATTAAGCAAAAGATTGCCTCCTCTTGCGACCTTATCAATAAGGTAATGGATCAGAAATTCGGAAGTTTCATAATCGTCGAGGTTTTCGTTGCGGTTGTATCCGAAAGAGCCCCCGATGCCCCTGGTCTCTTCCCAGGGATGGTGGATAACGTCGCCGGTAATTTCTCCATCATGGACCAGGCCATATTCGGTGGTATAGAAATCGCCGTGCCTGCTTCGTGTTTCGCGCCCCCATCTGTCATTGACAACAACCCTGTCCCTGACCGGCGATTCGTTGTAGAGCCAGGCGAGGAATTCGGTGCTCCGCCATGTTTCGCTGGGATGGTCCCACTCTCCGTCGGGCCAGAATATGTCAGGCTCATACCGTGTAACCAGATCTTTCATCTGTGGCAGCATATGCTGATCGACATAACGGTCGACATCTTCATGGTAAAGGGGATTAAACCATTCATAAAGAGAGTAGTAGAAACCCATGCGCAGCCCTTCGTTTTTTACGGCTTCAGTCAGGTCCCCGGCAAGATCCCTGTGGGGGCCTATATCTACGGAGTTCCAGTTCCATGATTGCATGCTTGGCCAGAGCGGAAAACCTTCATGGTGTTTGGATACCAGAACCACATACCTGGCACCGGCGTCTTTGAATATTTCGGCCCATTTATCGGGATCAAACATCTCGGTCTTGAAATCCCTGGCAAATTCCTGGTATTTGACATTTTCTCCGTATACGTTATCATGAAAATCGCGGAATTTTTTTCCGGCTTCTGTCTCCGGCTGCTCCATCCTTCGCCAGTACCATTCTGAATACTTCTCATACACACTGCCGTCAGTCGGCCCCCAGGCAGGAACAGAGTATACGCCCCAGTGAAGGAATATCCCGAATTTGGCATCCTCAAACCATGAAGGTATGAGACGGCTGTCAATTGATTCCCAGTTCGGCTCAAACTTCTGCTGGGAAAATCCAGCCATTGTTGTTATTACAACAAAAAAGAACACGATTGATCTCTTCATTTTTACAGGTTTAGTTATATGAATTCTGTGTTTCCCCCTAAACTTTCCGGAATGATCATAATTCCGTCCTAAAAATACAAAATACTATTAATTTTCTTCGGGTTTTATAACCCTTATATACGAGAAGCCGACACGAGTTTTCCACTTTTGCCACAGTGTAAACCCATGTGCAGACCTTAATTTTTGACGGCTTCGGTCAGACTCCGGCAAGATCCCGGTGGGGGCCTGTCTCTAAGCGCCCCAGGTCATTTCCCGACTTTTCTGCCTTTCCAGTATATATCGCCGCTAAAAGAAGCCACGGCGGTGTAATTTACATAAAATGGATACAAAATCTGCATCAGGGGAAAATAAAACATCAGTCTTCTCTTTCTGAAATACCCGGTTATGCTGTATAGAAAGGGGAAATCAACAAGTGATTTGCCGACCCACATCAGTGCAGCCAAAAGCAAGAAGCCCGGAATAAAAAATCCCGCGATCATAAAGGCCAGCAAAAGGAAGTTGACTGTAAATACCAGGATTGCAGTGAAGAGAGAGGCTTTGGTATTGTAATACAGACTTTTGGATGCCCATCGGCCCCGTTGTTCGAAAAAACCTTTCAGGCTGCCCCGGACTCTGGATTCGGCACAGGCATCGGCTGACTTCAAAAAGATTATTTTACGGCCCTTTTTATGCAATGTCAGCAACAGAAAGACATCATCTCCGGAGGATATTTTATCCCGGGCAGGATCATCGGCTTCCAGGTAGGCTTCTTTTTTGAATGCCAGATTGGCCGAGCTGCACATAACGGGATTGCCGGTCCGGATTGCCCCTGCAGCTGAGCCTTGCAGGCTGATATGCTCAAGCTGCTGGAACTTGCTCAACAAGCTTTCATCGCCGTTCAGCAAAACCGGCCCGGCAATCAGATCCGCCCCCGAATGAACCAGGCAATCGGCAATTGTTCCGACCCATTCGGCCGAAACTCTGCAATCAGCATCCGTAAGAAGAATAGATGAGAAACGGGCATAGCTGACCCCGAGGCGTATCGCAGCCTTTTTGCCGTGCAAGCCTTCCGGCAGCTTCAGATAGCGAAAATTTATATGCTTATTTATAAACTGCGAGGCGATCTCGTGCGTCAGATCGGAAGAATTATCGTCAATAATGATAACATCCAACAGATTGCGGGGATAATTCTGCCTGGCAAGACTTCTGAGAAGCCCTGAAATATTTTCTTCTTCGTCTCTGGCAGCTATGATAACAGAAATCCCGGGTTTTTCATAATCTGTACGTGAACTCCATGTGGCCGTTTTCACCCACCCGTAATAAAACCAACCTATCCAGAGGATATAGGGAACTATCAGCAGAACGGCAATGATATAGAACCACCAGAACATACCCGAAATTCATTTCTTAATCCACTCAAACAGACTATAATGCTCACCGTCCATTCCGCAATGCCTGTAAACCCGTATGGCTCTCTCATTGGCCCTATCTACATACAGGCGTATGCCTTTGAGGTCATTCCGGTCTTCAACCAATTGTTTAATATGATCATATAATGCTTTGAATATGCCTTTTTTACGATAATCAGGCAAAACATAAACCGATTGAATCCATAGCATCCATCCATCTCTCCAGTCGCTCCATTCACGGGTGATGAGCAGGCACGCCTTAATCTCTCCTGCTGCTTCGGCAATGTAATAGGTTCCCCTGGCTGAATCAAAAAAAACTGCATTTACTCCTGCCTCGACCGTATGCGTCTCAAGATGAATATTCTCCGTTTCCAGCGCAAGCTTTTCCTGAAACCGGGCAATGGTTTGGCCGTCGGTGGGTACTGCCTGTCTGACTCTTATCATTATGCGGGGATTGAATTGGATATTTCCCGGGCACATGGAGGATTACCCGGGATCATGGCTGCAAATTAGATATTTTAAATGAAAAAATAACTTTTCTCAAGGCACAGTGGGTCAAATTAGCCGCTAATGACTTAGTGATTACGAGAGAAACCCGAAATATATGATTTGCAAAACACATGCAGGAACTTTTTTCGGGGCATAATCAGGAGCCAGCTGTTATGCTCCCTGGATATCGAGGTTGGTGAGCCCGGCAGCATATGCGGCCCTTACGGCGTTTTGGTATTCGCCTACCGTCAGCCTGCGGGCTATTTCAGGATATTCGTGAGCCTTGAAATAAGGTGTGTACTGAGACATCAGGTTTATATAAGTATTCAGCGGAAGGTTGGCGGCTATCCATTTCATCAGATCCCCGGTGCCTCCCACATTATTTGGCATAACCAGATGCCTTATTATCAAACCTTTTTGAAGTATGCCCCGGTTAGCCGAGGGATCGGCGACACCGACCTGCCTGTTCATCTCAATAACTGCTGTGCGTGCCATTTCCGGGTATGATTCTGCACCGGGAGAATATTTATCGGCCATTCCTGCATCAAAATACTTGAAGTCGGCAAGGTAGATGTCAATAACCCCGTCAAGCAGGTGAAGTATTTCAAGTCGCTCGTAACCACTGGTATTGTATGCCACCGGCAATTTAAGCCCCCTCGAGGCGGCATCATCAAGTGCAAAAAGGATATGGGGCGCATAATGGGTGGGAGTGACCACATTGATGTTATGGCAGCCGATCCGCTGCAGCTCAAGCATCATGTTGGCCAGCCTCCGGATATTCACATTTCTTCCGGCGCCGCCCTGGCTGATCTCCCAGTTGATACAAAAAACACAGAGCAAGGCACAATTGGTGAAGAAAATGGTGCCGGAGCCATTTCTCCCGACAAGGGGCCTTTCCTCGCCAAAATGAGGATTATATGAAGAGACCTGTAACTGGGATGTAGCATTGCAGTAATCCCCTTTCTGACCTCTCAGCCTGTCCTGTTCACATTCGCGGGGACAGAGACGGCAGGTGCTCATCATTTCCCATAATATTTCAGCCCTGACCCGAAGCTCCCCTCTGCGGTGCAGCTCCAGGTATCCCGGTTCAAATGCGGCAGTTTTTGAGCTGTTTTGCGATCCCATATGGTTATCGGATATATTGCCATGGCCCGTTGCATCATACAAAGCTTCCAGAACATGTGCGGGCATAATTCCGGCACAGGTAAGCGATGCAAGCTTCCGGAAGAATTTCCGGCGTCCGGGAGGACAGCTGTTCATAACGACAGGATTTTTTATCTGTTCTTATCCTTTGATAAAGCCAGGGCATAATCAAAAACCTGGTCAGAGGGCCCAATTAAATTTTAACGTAAATTCCTCCCCCGAAATTGTTTTCTTATCTTCGGAAATACTGAACCTGAATTGTATCCTGACCGTAATACATACAGAAAAACATAAATATAGCTTCAGCATCAAATTTATTAACCTGTAATTAGCCAAATGGAAGGACAGATTGAACGACAAAACCCGCATTTGAAAAGCCCTGCCATAAAAAGAGGCTGGATGAGATCGCTGATCTATTTGATCTCCCTGTTTTTCGTCCTGATAATTTTCGGCCTTCCGGCCCTGATTGTTGCCTCCGTTGTATCCGGCAAGCCCGCCGCAACCCTCAATATTTATGAAGAAGGTGTTTATGTTTTAATTGCGTTCCAGGCTATAGTCCTGACTGGCGTAACTGGCTTAACAGTGATGTTTGCAAGGCATATTGACAGAAGGGATCTGATAACCCTCGGGTTCGGCAAATTCAGGAGAAATAAGGACTTATTGCTCGGACTGGCGCTTGGATTTGCTGTAATTTCACTTGGCTTTGCAATTCTATATATTTCAGGGAAACTCGAAATCAGGCATATAGATCCCGACTTCTCATTTCTCGCCGGCAGCGTGGTTCTGTGTGTGCTTATTTCATGGATGGAGGAAATTTCATTCAGGGGCTATATATTGAACAATTTTCTGGAATCCTTTTCGCCCCTTGCCGGCTTGCTTGTTTCTTCCTTGCTTTTTGCCGGTTTCCACATGTTCAATCCCGGCATGTCATTCGTCCCCTTTCTGAATCTGTTTTTGGCAGGAATATTGCTGGGAATAGTTTTTATCTATACCAGAACTATCTGGTATGCCCTTAGCCTCCATTTCAGCTGGAACTTTTTTCAGGGGCCTGTTTTCGGTTTCAGAGTGAGCGGAATTGACATGGGAGGCTTAATTCGACAGGAAGTAAAAGGAGATGAGCTGATAACAGGCGGGGGTTTTGGTTTTGAAGGATCTATATTGTGCTCGCTTATAATAATTTTATGCATATTTGCACTTAACCGGTACTTCAGCAGGATGAGCAACAGATCCGCATAAATTCAGTGATCAGGGCTACACTACTGCCCTGCATGTAACCGTTTATCAATATAAGCAAACCAATCATTCGGGCAGACAAATTAAAAGACCATGCAAAAATTAATGAGGAAAATCAAGGATAACGGCCTTCTGCTGGCTGTCGCTTCGGGAATCGTACTATTGTCGTTCGGATTTATGAATGCCCCTTCTACCCGCGATTTCAGACTATCTAAAAATATGGATATTTTTTTCTCCCTTATAAGGGAGGTGAGCATATTTTACGTTGATGATACCGATCCGGAAACTCTTATTGAAAATGCCATTTCAGGCGTTCTGAAAGAACTCGATCCCTATACTACGTATGTCCCGGAATCGGAAAAGGAAAATTATGCGACCATGACAACGGGCCGTTACGGCGGGATCGGCTCCCTGATCCGGCAGTCGGGCGAATATGTCATCATCGCCGAACCATACGAAAAATTTCCGGCACAAAAGTCCGGTTTGCGGGCAGGTGATATCATTACTTCAATTGACGGTGTCTCAATAAAAGGTTTTCAGGTGAGCGAGGTAAGCGAATTACTCAAAGGTCAACCCAAAAGTCCTGTATTGCTTACCATTCAGCGGCCCGGTCAAAATGATCCGCTTACAAAGGAAATTATCCGTGAGGAGGTAAGGATCAATAATGTTGCATGGTACGGGAAGGTTGCCGACGAAATTGGGTATATCCAGTTCAACGGATTCACCGAAAATGCCCACCAGGAAGTCAGTGATGCCCTTAAGGATTTAAAACGAAATCATGGCGCCACCAGGATTATACTGGACTTAAGGGGAAACCCCGGTGGACTGCTGATGGAAGCGGTAAACGTCACAAACCTCTTTGTTGAAAAGGGAGAAGAAATAGTCAGCACCCGCGGAAAAGTCAAACAATGGGACCATGTATATAAAGCAGGCAAAAGGCCGGTTGATGCAGAAATACCCCTTGTGATCCTGGTCGGCGAAAGTTCAGCTTCTGCATCTGAAATAGTTGCCGGGGCAGTTCAGGATCTTGACAGGGGCATTGTAATAGGCCGGAGGACTTTCGGCAAGGGCCTGATACAGACCACCCGCCAGCTTAGCTATAATTCCCAGTTAAAGATCACCACTGCAAAATACTATACCCCAAGCGGAAGAAGTATCCAGGCTTGGGATTTTTCGGAAGGCAACGGAGCCAGGAATATTCCCGATTCTCTCATCAGTGAATTCAGCACTAAAAATGGACGGAAGGTATTTGACGGCGGAGGCATCATCCCGGATATCCAGGTGAATGAAGAAAGACCTTCACCTCTGGTAATCAATTTAATGGCAAGGAATTTCATTTTTGATTATGCAACTGCGTTCGTTTCGGAAAACCCGTCCATACCGCCTGTATCTGAATTCACAATCGATGAAGATATGTATTCCGCATTTCTGGAGTTCCTCGACTCAAAGGATTTTGATTATAACACCCAAACCGAAACTCATCTCGATTACCTTATCAGCGCATCCAAAGAGGAAAACTATTATGACGCCGCCGGAGATCTTATTATCGAACTAAAAGAAAAAATCGCCGTCGAGAAACAAAGGGATTTTGAATTGCATGGTAAATTCATCAAATCTTTGCTGAAAGAGGAAATCGCAAGTCGGTATTATTTTCAGAAAGGGCGGATACAGGCATCACTTGAAAGTGATCCGGATCTGGAAAAAGCTATAGAAGTATTGAGAAACCCGGCACTGTACAGTTCAATTCTCGAGGGAAGCTTTATTTACGCGGCTCAATGACCGCCCGGTCCTATTCACAACAATTGTTCAGGCAATCGACTATCTGGGTAAGATTTTGGTGCTTAAGGAAGTAATAGGTGTTTTTGCCTTCGCGCTTTGATGACAATACCCCTTTATCTTTAAGTATTCCAAGGTGGTGCGATGTGGTAGATTGTTCTATTTCCAGTAGTTCATGAATCTGAGTCACCGTCAGTTTTTTGCCGCCTTCCAGGAAACCAATTATCGCAATTCTCATGGGATGGGCGATTGCCTTCAACATATTAGCCGCCCTGTCAAGCTGCTCTACGTTTAATTCGCTAAGTTTCATGCTTTTACTCATAACATAACAATTTTTCAGGTCATCAGTGAATATATCGGAACAGCATAAATGTTTCGGGAGCGACGAGGGTCATATTCTTGTCCCGGTTCCAAAAGATCAATTTTGTTTTCTACAGATACAAATATATAAATATTATACTTCAGAAAACCATGATAATTATCACAAACATAGCAAATAACCCTCTCTCCCATCCCGGTCGGTCCTGCCGGCCTGCAGCGGAAATCCGGAGCCCGATTCTCATGTTCGGGGACTATCCGGATAAATATACGGCAACCGGCACTCCCTTGTTATATCGCTGAGGCTCATGTGTTTCCGGGATTCCGGAAGGCCGGAAAGGCAGATGGAATATTTAGCCGGTCAGTTTGCCGCAGCTCCGATGTTTACATGAATTCCTGAAGGCCCCGGGGATCATTGAGGATTTTCCGGGCAAAGTATTGTCAGTGCACGAAATAGGGGATGCGCAAGGCTGTTTCTGTAGCAGAAAATAGTTACATTTACATTGGACTACCTCTTTTTCCAGGTAGCGGTTTCAGAAATATTACAATAAATTAATCCTGAATGGCCAGTCTTGCCGATATCAAATCACCCATTATCAAAGAATTTGAGGATTTTGAATCCTTTTTCAAGTCCTACATGAAGACTAAAGTTCCCCTCCTGGACCATATTACAAATTATATTCTCAGAAGAAAAGGAAAACAACTTCGACCTGTTCTCGTCTTCCTGTCTGCAAGTATTTCTGGCGAACCCAACAAATCCACCCGTACCGCAGCAGCCTTAATTGAATTACTGCATACAGCCACCCTGATTCACGATGATGTAGTTGATGATTCCTACGAACGGAGAGGCTTTTTCTCCCTGTATGCCATCTGGAAAACCAAAATCTCAGTCCTTGTCGGCGATTATCTGTTATCCAAGGGACTATTGCTGGCTATTGACGAAAAAGAATACCGTTTGCTTGAGATTGTTTCCCAGGCGGTCAAGGAAATGAGCGAGGGAGAACTGGTTCAGATCCAAAAATCCCGTCGACTTAATATCACTGAACAGGAATACTATGAGATTATCAGAAAAAAAACGGCAACGCTTATCGTAGCCTGTGCTGCATCGGGCGCCAGTTCAGTAACTGATGATGCTGAAGTGATCAATCGACTGCGCGCATACGGAGAACATGCGGGAATAGCCTTCCAGATCAAAGACGATATTTTCGATTATCAAAAGAAAGGTATCACCGGAAAACCTGCAGCCAACGATATCAAAGAAAAAAAACTGACGCTGCCGCTCATTTACGCCCTTTCAAATTCAACACGCCAGGAAAGAAGCCAGATAATGCGGCTGATCAAAAACAATAATAACAGCTCACGGAGAATCGGCAGGATAATTGATTTTGTCAAGGAAAAGAAAGGCCTTGACTATGCCATTGAAAAAATGGAAGAACACAAAGAAAAGGCTATAGCCAGCCTTAGTTATTTTCCTGATAGCCAGGCTAAAAAGTCTCTTGTTGAACTTGCGGAATACATTACCCGGAGAAGTAAGTGATCCTGAACGGGATTATCCTGACCGCGAAGAAAAATCAATGCATTTCAGGCCGGGCAACACCATCCGACAGGCTCCTTCTATGCCCTTGTTGCCAGGATCCCCCCGCCAAAAGGCCGGTCTACAAGGATCTCTCAGGCATTGCCAAAAGCATTATCCATACTGATTTGCAAGGATTCTCCAATGTATCAGGCGATGATCCGGCCTCCAGCTTCCCCCGGGCGGTGCCAAAA
>SKQJ01000058.1 GCA_007119075.1 Bacteroidales bacterium
CGGCCTGCCACTGGGCGCCAAAGGTAGCCCCGTTATCCAGGTCGAAAAAGTCGCCGCCCCTGTCATCCGTTAAATTGGCAACATTCTGCGGATTATCAAGAAGATCCCAGGTGGCGTCAAAAGAAGCCACGTCAGTCACCGGACTCCATTCGGCCGGTGCGGCAATAGCAGTGTATTCCGGGTTATCATAGGGATTTTCGGCGTAACCTGTCACCCCCTCATAATCGGGTTCTTCGGCCCAGTTGACCCAGTTAACCCCCGTGAAGGTCACCTGGCCGTAGGCCATCATCCCGAATGCTGCAAAAACAAATAGTAAAAGTGTTTTTTTCATAGAAATACGGTTTTTGATTAATAATTATTGAATTATGAAAACCGGCCATTTTCCCTGTTATACAACAGGCAGCCTGAAAAATTGCGTTTTCCTCTTTTCTGCCTCCTTTCCTTTAAAAGGACTTTAAATTTTGAAATCGGTTTTTTGAATTTTTGTTTAAATGATTATTGTTATAATTTTACCGCTGGTTTTCCGTGGCACGGTTACTGATCCTGCGCTTTGCTATCTGTGCAGATATTCATTTCCAGTCGCGGCGAATGTAAGGCATATCATAAAAATTTCTTGGTTGCCTGAGATATGAAGGTGGCTGAGACTTGTTCGTGCCGTGAAAGCAAATTATACATCTTAGAGAGATACGGGAGATCCTGAAATAAATACATAAAATATAAATTTACAAAAAATCCTGACTAAATACAAAATATTTAAGGCGGTCTATTCCGGAATTAATTGTTGATGTGTAACTGTTACACTAAACATTAGACAAAATTAAAACTTTTTTTCAGAAAACGAAACAAAGTCTTATTTTTTTGATAACTTGATTTAATTTTGACCTTTGTGCGTATTATAGACGCGAATTAAAAAATAAGCTTGGGTGACCGGCAACCACCTTTCAACCTGTTAATAACAATGAAAAAGAAAGACTTCAATGTTAGCGTGGATTGCGTGATCTATGGCTACGACCTGAAGAGGCTTAATATAATTGTGCTGAAAAGAGTCCTCCGGTCCCGTGACACCAATGAGATTCTGATTGATGACCTGAAGCTTCCCGGAAACCAGATCTATCATGACGAAGATTTTGATGAGGGAGCCGCCAGGATAGTCAAGGACCTGACCGGCCTTAACAGCATCGAGCTTCACCAGTTCAAGGCATTCGGATCGCCGGCCAGGATCTCGGGCGAGAAAGATCTGCTCTGGTTCAGGCATATAAAGCACCCCCATACAAGGGTATTCACCATCGCATACTATTCCCTCCTAAAGCCCTACCAGACACGGCTGGCCCTGGAAAGAAAAGAGCATGCAAGGTGGTACCCGATATATGAAGTCGGCAACATGGCCTATGATCACAAGCAGATCGTGCAGGAGTCTCTCGAAGCCCTGAGGCTGAAGATTAAGCTTCAGCCTAACCTGATATTTCAGCTTCTTCCCGCCAAATTTACCATGAGCCAGCTTATGGGTCTGTATGAAGAATTATATCAGATCGCGCTTGACCGGAGAAATTTCTATAAAAAGATAAATTCTCTCAAATACATCGTCAGGCTGGATGAAAAGCAGGAAAACGTTGCGCATAAGCCGGGAATTCTTTATATGTTCAGCAACGACCTGTTTGATCAGTACTGGAACAAGCGGAATATTATCTCATCATGATAATCGTGAACCATCAAATCATATGCCTATGGCCGGTTTAAAAAGAGAGACGGCGGCAGTCCGCACCTATGGATCAGGACTTGCATTGATATTGATTTTTTTAATTACCTTTATCCTTACGGGGAAAAGTCTCCTGATGCATATCTCATTGGGCATCACTATTTTATTGATGATATGGCCTGCCCCCTTCAGGTATTTTGCCTATGTCTGGTTTTCTTTTGGCGAAATACTGGGTTTTGTGGTAAGCAGGATCTTGCTGAGCATTATCTACCTTGTGCTGGTGATACCGGTAGGATTGATCGTTGGAAAGAAGATCCGGCACAATATGCAGCTTTCCTCATTCAAAACCGATACTCTTTCGGCATTTAAAAAACGTGATCATCTATTCTCATCGGCAGATTTTGAAAAACCGTTTTAAACCGTCCCGGCAATATAAAGTAATATGGTAAACCCGGATTTAATTAAAGCGTCAATTAATTAACCCGCTTATAATGGAACTTGTCAGAGATTTGATAGACTTCCTGAAAACCCGGAAAAAATACTGGATGATCCCTTTGCTGATAATCCTTCTTTTTTTCAGCATGCTGATTGTTTTATCAAGCGGATCGGCCATAGCGCCCTTTATCTATACCCTTTTCTGATCGTTGATGGCAGGCATTATCATTGGAATATCAGCCTTTTATCATGACAGTGCCGCATGCATCATAAGGGACGGCGAGATCCTGGCAGCCGCCCAGGAGGAGCGGTTCACACGGAAGAAACACGACAGTTCATTTCCTTCCAATGCTCTGGCATACGTCATCTCGGAACTTGAAGAGGATGTTTCGCATGTCAGTCATCTCGCTTTTTATGACAAGCCCCTGTTGAAGTTCGAACGGCTCATAGAGACTTACCACGCCTTTTCCCCAAAAGGGCTGGCCAGCTTTTTCCAGGCCATACCCGTCTGGCTTCGCGAGAAGATGATGATAAGAAAGCAAATACGTGAAGAATTGAAGGAATTCGGACTGGAAAACATCCCGATATTGTTTCCCGAACATCACCTTTCGCATGCCGCAAGTGCTTTCTATCCCTCACCTTTCGAAGAATCTGCAATACTGACGGTCGACGGGGTGGGGGAATGGGCAACAACCAC
>SKQJ01000036.1 GCA_007119075.1 Bacteroidales bacterium
CTCTGGTATTTCCCGTATTGGAATGCGGGTGATCCCTGGATCACGGCATTTTCCTCATTCACGTTTACTCCTACGCCGGACTGGGCGGCGATCCTGACTCCGTCGGCAATCCTCAGGTGGCCTATGATCCCGACCTGACCGCCGATCATGCAGCCGGCACCGATCCTGGTCGATCCGGCAATGCCCGACTGGGCGGCAATAACCGTGTTTTCGCCGATCTCAACATTATGTGCGATCTGGATAAGGTTATCAAGCTTTACGCCCCTGCGGATTATGGTAGATCCCATCATAGCCCTGTCGATGGTGGTATTGGCGCCTATCTCGACATGATCTTCGATGACCACATTTCCTACCTGGGGAATCTTTTTGTAATTCCTGTCAGATTGCGGTGCAAAGCCAAAGCCGTCGCTTCCGACAACAACCCCCGCATGGATCCTGCAATCATTGCCGATTTTACAGCCCCCGTAAATTTTCACTCCGGGGTAAAGAACCGTATTGTTCCCTATAATGACATCCTTGCCTATATAGACCTGGGGATAGATCAGTACGCCGTCGCCAATGACCGAACCGGCCGAAACAACGGAAAATTGACCTGCATAAACGCTCTTGCCCAGTTTTGCGGAAGGATCGATCCAGGCCCTTTCATCAATTCCGGCCGGCAGCGGCTGCATTTTCTCCCTGAGAACGAGCAGATCGGCAATGGCCTGGTACGCATCATCAACCCTCACAAGGGTGCAGGCAACGGGTCGGGAGGGCTTAAACCCGCGATTAACAAGGACCACCGAAGCCCCTGTGGTATAAAGATGCTTTTCATATTTTGGATTGGCCAGAAATGCGAGCGTGCCGGGTCTGCCTTCTTCTATTTTGGAAACGTCAGCTACTGCAGCATCTGGATCGCCTTCAACCTCCCCCCTGAGAAAGTCTGCTATTTGTCCGGCGGTAAAGTGCATGAGAATAATTTTTGGTTATCGTGCTTATTATCTATTATTTACTATGATATCAATATCCCTGGGGAAGCAGAGAAAATATTTTTTTACCGTTTTTGATAACACCGAAAGATCCAGCATATCAGATGCTTCAGAAACATCGGCAAGGGAACCGTTTTTAGAGAGTATCCTGATCTTTTCATCTTCAGCCCGGTAAGCGTAATTGGATATGGTGCCGGTGAAAGCAAAAAAACCGGTTTCGCCAAACGGGACTCCAAACCTTTTCTGCACCTCCCCCTGAAGCTGCGAAAGCCTGTCGGGCGGAAAAACAGTATCGCTGAATTCAATGTGGTATAATAATCTGCGGGTAAACCATGCCGAAAGAGTCGACAGGGTTTTATCCCGGTGTCCTGCCCACTGTTTGACGGCAGTTGTTATATCATCGTCGTCGAGAGCGGTAAAATGACGGATCACTTGACCGTCAGATACGGTGCCTGCGGCAATTTCGCCCGAAAGGGAAGAAAAATCATTTTCAAGAAAGAACCGCAAAGAAGGAGTTGAGAACAGGTTTTCGCCCTTCAAGGATAATTGTGCGGCTCTTTTTAAGATCATGGTCAGCATTTTTTCTGCCGCCACAACTGTTTTATGGAAATATACCTGCCAGTACATCAACCGCCTGGCGATCAAAAATTTTTCTATGGAATAAATCCCTTTTGCCTCGACTACCAGATCATCGTCCATGACATCCAGCATTTTTATGATCCGGTCCGATCCTATCACTCCTTCGGTAACGCCTGTATAAAAACTATCCCGCTTGAGATAATCGAGCCTGTCCATGTCAAGCTGCCCGCTTACAAGCTGGTGTAAAAATCTTTTGTGGTATCTGTCGGAAAAAATCCGGATAGCCAGGGAAAGCCGGCCTTTAAATTGCCTGTTCAGATCCTCCATAAGAAAACCGGACATCCTCTCATGGGATAAGCGGGGAATAATTGATGATTCAAGCGTATGTGAAAACGGGCCATGTCCGATATCATGGAGAAGTATTGCTGCAAGGACGGCTTCTTCTTCTTCTTTGCTGACTTCATGGTTCTTTGACCGGATCACCCCAATGGCCATTTCCATAAGATGCATTGCGCCCAGGCTGTGCTGAAACCGGGAATGGGTTGCCCCTGGATAAACAAGATGGGTAACCCCTAATTGCTTTATCCTTCGCAGTCTTTGAAAAAACGGGTGCGATATCAGATCAAAGATCAGATCGGACGATATCCCGATAAACCCATGAACCGGATCATTTATGATCTTGCGCTTATTGATTAGATACTGATCCAAATCAAATGAAGTCTGTTCCTAAAAGGAAAAAATCAAACGGATTGACCCGTTTCACCTGGTGGCGCTATAAAAGGAGGCGGTCGACCAGCAGGCACTGGGATCAAAATATAATTTTATACAATTAGTTGCGTTTAGTACTGCGTACCGATCAGAAGAAAGCATATCTGATCTTGCAGAAGCAAAAATAAGGAACTTTTGTAATTATTTAAGTGTTATTTTGCCAAAAGCCCTAATTTTCAAACTTATATTTTTGCGATTTTGAGTATTATTTTTTAATTTTGCACGTTGAATGTTGAAGAGTTTTATATGATGTAGGGGACTTCAGTCCCCTATTTTGATAAGGCTAGTTCAATATGAACAGGAAGGAGGCGATAGAATAATTTAATATGATCGGGAAGGAGACCATAGAACAGCTGGTGAATGAGTATATAGAGGGGACGGATTTATTCGTTGTTGAGATTCGTGTTTCACCTTCCGGTGAGATCAGGGTATTTGTAGATAACGAAAGGGGAGTAAGCCTTGAGGAATGCATTGACCTTAGCAGGTCTCTGGAAAACAGCCTGAACAGGGATGAACACGATTTTCAGCTGGAAGTTTCTTCTCCCGGCCTCACCGAGCCCTTTAAAGTGTTGCCGCAGTATCTGAAGAATATCGGCCGTGAAGTTGAGCTTGTAACAGCCGAAGGTTTAAAGCACACCGGCATACTGACCGGATTGACCGCGAATGGTTTGGTAATCCGGGAAATGCTGAAAATCAGGGGCGAAAAAAAACGCCCGGAAATAAAGACAGTTGAAAATGAGTATGACTTTGACAGGATCCGGTCAACAAAACTGGTAATATCGTATAAATAAAGGAAAAAGAGAAAAATGGAAAATTTGAAACTTACTGAACCATTTTCCGAGTTCAAGGAACTGAAAAGCATAGACCGTGCAACTATGATGAGTGTACTGGAGGATGTTTTCAGGAGTATGCTGATAAAATATTTCGGAACCGATGAAAATTTTGATATAATCATCAATATTGACAAGGGCGATTTTGAAATATGGAGAAACAGGGAAGTTGTTGAGAATGATATGCTTGAAGATCCAAATATGCAGATAAGGCTGTCAGATGCACAAAAGATCGATCCTGACTACAGCGTCGGGGAAGAGGTGACCGACGAGGTAAAGCTTGCTGATTTCGGGCGCAGGGCGATACTCGCACTGAGACAGAACCTCACTTCAAGGATAATGGAACTTGAGAAAAACAATGTATATCTCAAGTACAAGGACAGGATCGGGGAAATAGTCACCGGCGATGTTTACCAGGTCTGGAAACGTGAGATCCTTATCCTGGATGATGAAGGCAATGAGCTGATACTGCCCAGGGCAGAACAGATACCAACCGATTATTTCAGGAAAGGCGACACCATAAGGGCCGTTGTTATAAAAGTAGAAATGAAAAACAATGTTCCCCTGATCATACTTTCCAGGACCTCCCCCGTTTTCCTCGAAAGGCTGTTTGAGCTGGAAGTTCCTGAAATATATGATGGCTTGATAACAATTAAAAAGATTGTCAGGGTCCCCGGGGAGAGAGCCAAAATCGCTGTCGAGTCGTATGATGACCGCATCGATCCGGTCGGGGCCTGCGTGGGCATGAAAGGATCGCGCATTCATGGTATAGTCAGGGAACTCAAGAACGAGAACATTGATGTTATCAATTTTACAACCAATACCCAGCTCTATATTTCAAGATCTCTAAGCCCCGCAAAGATCAGTTCCATAAAAATAATCGAAGACGAAAAAAGGGCAGAGGTTTTCCTTAAGCCTAACGAAGTGTCCCTTGCAATTGGCAAGGGAGGCCTGAATATAAAGCTTGCCGGACAGCTCACGGGATATGAGATAGATGTGTTCCGCGACACGGAGGGAGCCGAGGAAGATGAGGAAGATGTCAACATAGATGAATTCAGCGATGAGATTGAAAGCTGGGTAATAGATGAATTGAAAGCGGTTGGCTGTGATACTGCCAGAAGCGTTCTTGAACTGCCAGTGGAAGATCTTGTTAAAAGAACCGATCTGGAAGAAGAAACCATACAGGAAGTGATGCGGATACTCAAGGCGGAGTTTGAATAATTTACTGAAGGCATCGTCCATGCTTCGGGAGATGCCCTAAAATAATACGGAGAGATTTTAATATGTCAGAAGTCATTACTGCAAAAAGACTTAGTAAAGTAGCCAGAGAATTGAACCTGGGGATTTCCACGCTTGTTGAATTTCTCAGGAAGAAGGGTCATGATGTCAATCCAAATCCCAACACCAAGGTTTCGGAAGAGCAATATCATCTTCTTCTTAAGGAATTCAGTTCCGAAATAACCCTGAAAAAGGAATCTGAAAAGATCAGCCTCAGGATTGCCCGGGAAATCAGGGACAGTGTTTCTATTGAAAAGGACAGCAAGAAGAAGGAAGGGGAAGAAGCAGAGACTTCTGATAATGAGGAGGAACTCCTGATAAAGGATACCGGATCAAAAAAACCGGCCCAATCCCGGATGGCCGTTAAACCTGAAAAGCCTGCAGAACCTGAAGGCGAAAAGCCCCCAAAAGATTTGCCCGCGCCCGAAGCGGAAACTGCGGAGACGGAAAAGCAGAAAAAGCCGGAGACAGAACCTGAACCGGAGAAAGCAGAAAAAGCCGAAAAAGAGGCTGCCGCGCCCGGCATCAAGATTGTAGGCAAACTGGACCTGGATTCACTCAGAAAAAAGGCCCGGCCGGGGAAAAAAGCCGAAAAAGAAAAGCAGCCTGAAAAGCCTGTTGAGGATAAAGAAGAACCTTCCGGGGAAGAGGAAGCAGCGGCGATCGCTGACTCCGGGAAGCAGGCTGACAAAGCTGCTGACGAAGAAAAAGCGTCGAAATCTGACGAAGAAAAAGCAGCCATTTCTGCCGAAGAAAAAGCAGCAGAAAAACAACCTGCCACCGAAACACCTGCTGAAGAGGTGCCCGCAGCAGAAATCCCCAGTGAAGAAAAAACGGATGAAGTCTCTCCTGCAGAGGACGTTTTCAAACACAAAGTCAGAAAGCTGACAGGTCCCACGGTGGTTGGAAAAATTGACCTTCCGGAAAAAGAAAGGAAAAAGCCGGTTGCGTCTTCGAGCGATACTGAAAGAGGCAAGAAAAAGAAAAGGAAGCGTATAAGAAAAGATGTTGCCAAGGCCCCCTCTGACGAAAAACAAGTTGGTTCGAAACCATTCCCGGGTTCAGCCGATGATAAGACAAGGGCAAGGAAGGGGAAGAAAAGGCCTGTGCGAAACGAGATCAGCGAGGAAGATGTGCAGAAGCAGATCAAGGACACCCTTTCCAGACTTACTTCCAAGGGAAAATCCAAAGGAGCCAAATACCGGCGGGACAAACGCGAGCTGCAAAACCTGAAACAGCAGGAAGAATCGGAAAAACAGGAACTGGAGCAAAAAACCCTCAAGGTTACAGAATTTGTAACCGTGAACGAACTGGCCAATATGATGGATGTTCCCGTTACGGACATTATAGCCTCCTGCATGAGCCTGGGCCTTTTTGTATCTATAAATCAGCGCCTTGATGCAGAAACCATAGCGCTGGTTGCAGAAGAATATGACTACAAGACCGAATTTGTAAGCGTTGATCTTCAGGACGACATAAAGGATGATGAAGAATCTGCTGACGAATCCCTGCTTGTCGAAAGGCCTCCCATCGTGACCGTTATGGGCCATGTCGACCACGGCAAGACCTCCCTGCTGGACTTTATCCGAAGCGCCAATGTGATAGCAGGAGAAGCGGGCGGGATCACCCAGCATATCGGCGCTTACAGCGTTGAGCTGGATAACGGCAAAACAATTACTTTTCTTGACACACCGGGTCACGAGGCGTTTACGGCCATGCGTGCACGGGGGGCGAAAATTACCGATATTGCGATTATAGTAATTGCAGCCGATGACAGTGTTATGCCCCAGACTGTCGAGGCAATCAATCATGCCCATGCCGCCGGCGTGCCCATTGTCTTTGCTATCAATAAAATGGACAAGCCCGGTGCAAATTCTGAGAGGATCAGGCAGCAGCTTGCCAATATGAATTTCATGACGGAAGACTGGGGAGGGAAATACCAGGTCCAGGAAATATCGGCCAAAATGGGAGACAACGTCGACATGCTGCTTGAAAAAGTCCTGCTGGAAGCAGAACTGCTTGAATTAAAAGCAAACCCGAACAAAAAGGCTACGGGCACCGTTGTAGAATCGGAGCTTGATAAGGGAAGAGGCTATATTACAACCATCCTGGTTCAGACGGGCACACTTAAGCTTGGTGACATAGTGCTCGCCGGCACTCATTATGGTCATGTGAAGGCCATGAACAATGAGCGGGGCAAACCTGTCAAGACAGCCGGCCCGGCAACGCCGGCATTGATCCTTGGCCTGAACGGGGCTGCCCAGGCAGGCGACAATTTCAATGTAATGTCATCCGACAAGGAAGCAAGGGATATAGCCAACAAGCGTGAACAGCTGCAGCGTGAACAGGGATTGCGGACCCAGAAACACATAACCCTCGACGAAATAGGCCGGCGTATAGCCATAGGCAATTTCCAGGAGCTCAATATAATTGTCAAAGGAGACGTGGACGGTTCGGTCGAAGCGCTCTCTGATTCGCTCATCAAGCTTTCAACCGAGGAGATTCAGGTCAGGATAATTCATAAAGCGGTGGGTCAGATATCCGAATCGGATATACTTCTTGCAGCCGCGTCGAACGCCATTGTTGTGGGGTTCCAGGTAAGACCTTCCATGAGCGCAAGAAAGCTTGCCGAAAAGGAAGAGATCGATATCAGGCTTTATTCCATCATTTACGATGCAATCAATGAAATCAGGTCGGCAATGGAAGGAATGTTATCTCCCGAAATAAAGGAGGAGGTAGTTGCAACTATCGAAGTCAGGGAAGTATTTAAAATTACCAGGGTAGGAACGGTTGCCGGCTGTTTTGTCAAAGACGGCAAGATAACAAGGAATACCCCCGTGCGACTGATTCGTGACGGGATTGTGGTTTATACGGGTGAACTTGGCTCGCTGAAAAGATTCAAGGACGATGTCAAAGAAGTAAACTCAGGTTATGAATGCGGGCTTAATGTTGCCAATTTCAATGACATAAAAGTCGGGGATATAATTGAAGGTTACCGGGAAGTCGAGTATAAGAAGAAACTCTGATACCTTCCCGGTAATTGATCAATGCCCCTTAGCTTTCAATTAGTTCCCGGTACTGATCGGCGGTAAGCAAATCGTCGAACTGACCGGGATCTTTCATTTTGATTTTGATCATCCACCCTTCCCCGTAAGGATCTTTGTTCACTACGTCAGGAGTGTCTCCAAGCTTGGGATTGACTCCCGTGATCTCGCCGGAAACCGGCATGAAAAGGTCGGATACCGTTTTGACAGCTTCGATTGTGCCGAAAACCTCATCCTTGTCCAGGGAATCCCCCTGTGTCTCGATCTCGATAAAAACTATATCCCCAAGCTCCCCCTGGGCAAAATCGGTTATGCCTACGATTGCCTCGCCGTTTTCCTGGCGGATCCATTCATGATCTTTTGTGTACTTCAGTTCTGCTGGAATTTCCATATTCTGTTGTTTTGAGGGTTGAAGTTAAAGATAGTGCTTATGTTACCAAAAGTAAGCAATTTTTATGTTATTATGTCTGCCGAAAGGCCGGGGGGATCCATTATATTTGAATATTTTGATTCACTTCCCGGAATGGGGGATTCACTGCCGGCAGACCGGTTGAGGAAAGACTTTGATCCGGAGTCTTCAGTAGACTTACTGTACAAGCCTGAATCTCAGGCTAAATCCTACGTTGGTATTGGTTGTGGGATATGACAGGCTCACGATGGGCTTGTTGACTACGCGGTCAAGGAATACCCTTACATCGAACCGGTGACTGATAACGTAATCGGCTGAGGCATTGATCGAAATAACCGTTTGTCCCGCGGTCGGCTGAACTCCCTCTTCGGCAAGCCTCCTTACTATTGTCATGTTTTCCCTGATTGACAAATCGGCCCTGACGTTGAGATCGCTGCTTAGCTGACGCTGGTTGCCACCGGCCCGGTAAATAAACTGAACATCCCTGAACCTGTAGCCGATGCCCATTACTATTTCCTCGCTTTTGAGTTCCGATATCTGGTTGTTGGCCAGGCTAAGCGATACGGTGCGGGTTTTCCGGAGCTCTGCCCTGGAGGTGAAGTTGTTGTTCCAGGTCACATCAATATTTACAAGCGGATTGAACTGTTCACTGATTGAAACTGCCGATATGTCATGCCGGGGAAGGAAATTCACGAATGCATTATCCCTCACGTAACTGAATCCATCTGCTTCGGTAGAATACCGCAAATTCGTAATGTAATTGGAGATACTGTATGTTGACCGGTAGGAATGATTAATATTGGCCGATTGCAGTACGCGGTTGAGCAAAGGCACACGTGAAAGCCCGTCATACCTCAGTGTCCAGTTGGGCATAGGAATTCTCGGAAAAGCTCTAAGTGTCACGTTTCCGGGATCCATGCTGCCGTAGGCAGCCATAAAGGCCGGCATTAACACCTCCTGAGACAGGCTGCCGTAGCCGTCCGGAAATCCTTGTTCGTCTGTCAGCTCAGGATTATAATTGTCCGAATACCCTCTCTCTGACGCAAGTCGCCCGGCAATTACCCTCCGGTAATTATTAAAATCCTCGTATGCCTGGGAGAAATAGGAATTTTCCGCAGAAGGCCGTTCAAAAGCAGTTCTCCAGGACATAAAGCTCATATTGAAATTCCCGGAATTGATCCGGCTGCCGGAATCAAAGTTGCCGTGGCGGTCGGCGTAATAAAACTCCTGCATATTTTCAACGAAAGTACGTCCTGCATTCAGATCGATGCGCAGGCCATTGATCGGCTCAATTGTTGTTCTCAGGTTGTAATTCATGCTGTGGCTCATCAGGTATGGATCATTAAGAGTGGTATCGGTTGTGAGCCATCCGCGGTTGATGGATTTCCAGGCAAAATCCTCATCCTGATAACCGAAAATAAAGGGCAGTCCCGGAGCAAAGCTATTATTGAACTCCTGCGATCCGATCACATCAGTGCCGGGCATATATCCGTAAAGTATGGTTCCTTCGGTCTGGGAGTAGGAGAAGCTCATATTTCTTACCGACATAAGCAGCCTGGAACCATGTTCGGCGACCCTGGAAAGAAAAGTCTCCTGTACTTCAACATTTCCCTCGACTATTACCGATGCACGCTCAACATCGGTTGCCACAGTATAGCGAATTCTCCTTTCATTTATGATCTCGGTTGTTCCCCTGACAGGTCTGCCCTGCTGGTCCAGCACCCTCACAACCACATCTTCGGTATTCAGGTTATGGACAATGTTTTGCGCCTCCCCTGCCCTGAAGTTAACGTTGTTTCTTTCAAAACGCACCCGACGGAAATCCGGTTGCTGCTGATCCTGCATCCCTCCCGGTGTCTGCCTTCCCTTTTGGTTGATCCGCTGTAAATAACCTATTTTATTGTAAAAATTCACCATGTTTAACTGGGCATTTGCCTGTGCGGTATTACTGTTCTTGATGACATTCCCGTGGTTTATGTCGAGGGTATCGGGAAGCTTCATTCCGGCATCCCACCCGTAGCTGGCACTGTACCTTGTAGTGACATTGACCCAGTTAAAAAAAGGTATTTTATTGATAGGCAGGGTGTAGGTCAGGTTTGCGGCATGGTGGTACTGGGTGGTTCTGCCAAGGTTTTTAAGGTTTATCATTACAGAATCTCTCCAGTGCTGGTAACCCTCGGGCTCCCTGTACCTGTCCACTATGCCCTCGGGCTCATCGATACGGGCGGTATTGGTGGCAGAAAACTCAAAACGCAGCTGCCTGGTAAGATCAAACCGCATGTCATAAAAGCGGTTCCAGTGAAAATCCTTTTGATAGCTGGGGAATATAAGAAAATCGGGGTTATTGATATTCCTGAGCTGGGTTGCACGATAGTGCCTTGTAAGATCGGTCCGAAATGACAGGAAAGAAGGCGAATAATAAAAGTTGAAATCCCTCAATAGCCTGAATGCCGGGGAACGCAGGGCATTCAAATTGCTGAAGGGAGCAACGTTTCTCGGCTGATTGGTATAATTGTAGTTGATTCCGCCCCTGTGGTTTCTTTGTACCCTGTAATCCGTTGCGATATTCCTCCCAAGCATTTCACTGAATGAGTAACTGACGGACCAGTTGCTGATGCTGTAGAACCGTTCGGATGACTCGGCCGGTGTTATCTGGACATTGGTGAAATTGAGGCTTTTGCGCCGGGTATAATCCTGGGCCATATCCCTGATCGAATCCCGCTGATGGCGGGTCTGGGCTGCGGCAATCGCGTCACTAAGCTGAATGTCGGGATCGACGGGGTTATATCTGGGATTTATAAAGCCTTCGGAATATCCAAGGTACATCGGGATCCTTACCCCTGTACTTTCAGGGAAGAATTTTCCGAGTTCAAAGTTGGATGATATATCGTACTGATTAATGTTTTCCTGCTGCCTCTCGTTCACCTTCTTCTCAATGCTTCCGAAGCCCGGCTGACTGCTGGAGCCGGCAACGGTTATGTTTCCGAAATCGGCAAGCCTTGCCGAGAGCCGGGCATTTCCTGCCCAGCCGCCCTGCTCATTGAAGTTGGTAAGCCGCAGCTCGTTTACCCATATCTCGCCCGACTTGGGCATGCCGTCGTCTCCGCCAAGCGGATTCCGGTGATGGGCGGGGTTTCGCACGCCTATCATAATGGTGCGCACATTGCTAAGATTGGGATTTCCCACCACCTTAACCTGGTTATCCCCATCCATCCTGGTATAGACGGTGGAAATGGTTATGTTGGATCCGGCAATCCGCATGTCCCTGTTTCTTTCCTGTTTCAGTTCCTGGAATATATCCAGCTCGATATCCAGCCTGTTATCGGCGGGCCAGACGATTTCCCTGTCACTGTCCCTGTTGTTGTTATACCTCCCGGGAGGCGTCACCTTCAGGGGTATTTCATATTCATAGTAGTTGTTGCGGTAATCCGTGCCAAGTCTGATAAACATGGTCAGGTCGTTGTCGCCCAGCTGCTGCCCCGGCAGGGCGGCAGTGTGTACTTCCATTTGTATCTTCCTGTATTGGCGGATATCGAGGTTTATATTTTTGAATGCGGCCCTTGCATCACCATCTTCCAGATCTTCTACCTTCAGCACCATGGATTGTTCGTTGAGCTGCTGCAGCTGCGGATTCGTAGGGTCTATCACCCTGTCGATACCGGGTGGCAATACGTAGTTCACCGGGGTTTTGCTTGCATTTTCCTCTATATTGACGGCCGAGATATCAAAAGTCCCCCGCACGGTTTCCGGGTTGGAAAGGCCCTCCTGTCCGTCCATCAGTGAGTGGTAATACTGCCTCCAGTCGCTCCTGACCAGGTCAAGCCTGGCAAATCTCAATATGACAGGATCTTCAAAACCTGTCAGAAACATTCTCATGAACCTTATTGACTTGAAGTCCTGTATCGGCCCGACTGCCCTTTCGAAATCCGAAAGGGGTATTTTGAACTGGTACCAGTTTACCGCAGAATTCTCCCCGTTGGGAAATTTTACGGAGGTGCGCACCGAATCCACCACGAAGTTGTGGCCCACCCTTAGATCTTCAGGTCTCAGACTTATACGGTACTGGTAATAGGCCTCCGACTTGTTAAGTGTGTTGTCGCGGTTGATATCTTCGGTATTGGGCAGGGTGCTGGCGGAGGTGGGATATGGTTCGGGCGACTGCTCCGAGGTTGGAGAGTTTCCCTCCATATTGTTATAGTATTTATATCGTTCCACTATATCGGCTCCGGCCGCATCCCATTCCCGGCCCCGGAAGTAACGGTAATTATCGCTTGACGGATCTTCCCATGCTATTTGCCAGGCGGGGGAATCTGCTCCGTACAGACCGGCTATCTCATCAAGGAAATCAGCGAAAAAGGTGCGCTCATCCTCTGTGCGCAGCCCGTTCAATCCCACATCCTGGAACTGGCGGGCCTGCGGGTCGTTGTCGAATGCGTTTACGAGCGACTGCTGGGTCGGCACCCGGCCCCAGGCAGTGGTGTCGACGTCGATCGCTACCTCGCTGGTGGGCAACCCGTTTTCAAAACTTTTGCGCCCGTCTTTCAGGATGTCTTCCGATACGTTTCCCAGGTTTATATAAAAATCGCCTCCCCTGTTGTCGGCGGCGTGCTCAATAAACGGATCCATAAGCCAGAACTCAACATACTCGATATTGGCAGCCTCGAAATCAGTAGTCGACAGCGAGCGCATTATGCCTCCCCACCGGCTGGCCGGGGCGAGCAGATTGCCATCCCGATCGATCCCGGCAGATAACGGAGAGGGAGCAGCATCGTAATTGTAGGGCCCGCGCTGCCGCGGATAATATGCAAGGTTCAATACGGGAATGTTGGTGGGAATCCCGCTCGGGGTTTCCCGGGCAGGATAAAGCTCCTTTTCGAAAACTTCCCGCACAAAATGGCTGGACTGAAGCTCAGGATTATTTCTTATGTTGGAAGGAGTGGCATTGGTATTTCTCAGAAACAACGGATCGATAACATACCATGCGAGCAGGGCGCGGTTGAATCCGTAAGCAAGATCATTGTTGAGCGACGCTTCCGGGAAGAGAGCCTGTCCCTCGGGGGTGCTCGAAATTATCCAGGCACTTGGTGTTTTGACATCTATCGTGGTTTTGGTCGCTTCAAAATCATCGATATATGATACCCCTGCCTGACCAAGTGCCCGTGAATGGCCTGGTATAAGATGGGCAAATTCTCCCTGGAATGAAATTGTGGAGATTGCGCTCGTGTTCAGAAAGGGAATCCGGTCTATCAGATTGGTAAGAAAGCGCGATTCAGTGCGCCAGGAAGTATTCATGCCCCATATCGTATTCGAAATGGATTCATTTCCGAAGCTTACCTTCTGTGTGAGCGGCCTCTCTGTCAGGTTCATGATTGTGGCCCCGATATTGAAATTATCAGACACCCTGTAATCGAAGTGAGTTCCGACAAGTGTCTTTGTCTGGATATTGAAAAGCGACTGACTTTCGAGCGATATTCTTACGGGTGTGCCCGATTCCAGAAGCCCCTGATTTATTATCTGCACCCTTCCAAGGGTATAATCAACCGTATAATCAATGTTTTCGACCAGCTGTATGCCCCCGGCGGTAACGTTCACCGAACCTCTCGGGACATTCATGGCATTCAGGGGAATATCCGATCCGGCAGAGGCCTCGTAGGTCCCGGCAATCATGAATTTGTTTTTCTCGGCGGTCTGCCGGGCTCTTGTCAGCGTGGAATCATAAAGCTCCTGGAAGACGTACCGGCTGGCTGTGGCATCATCGGCAAATTTGCTTCTCAGGTGAGATCCAAAGGGTTCCAGCACCGGGAAAAATATCCTTCCATTGGAAGAATTGACCGTAATGCCCTCGATAAAGTCAAACGAGCCGTCGGGATAGGGATCAAGCTGAGAATTCAGATTATCCAGGTTCATTAAAGTCAAAAGCGTCTGTCGCCCCAATCTTTCCTCCGGGATATAATTCAGGGCATTTCCGGTCTGATCGTCCTGGTAAAACACATTCAGGACAAAATTGCGTCTCTGGATCTGCCAGGCCCCTATGGCATAAACGTTTTTCATCATAAGGTCCCATGTGGGAAGCCGGGGTGTAAGATTGGTTCCCTTCAGCAGCTTTACTATAAGTGCTTCGGGGGCATTTATGCCCTCGCTGGAAAATTCCCCGACCCTGTAAGTCTGTCCTCCATAGGTATATTCAAAGGCTACGGCAAGAACCTCATCGGCATTCAGGGCACTGTTAAGTGATATATAACCCAGCCTGGAGTTGATCGTATATTCGCGCTGGGTCAGCTGCCTGGCGTTCTCAATTTCCTCATAATCCTGGCCTACTTTAAAATTCCTGAGGTCAAGGTCGCGAAGAGTGGATGTAACCTGGGTTATGTTCCTGATCCCGGCATATGTGGTGGTCATTTCCTGGTACAGGTCATTGAGTTCATTTCGGGGGTGATTGCCTTGCCGGGAGGGCTCGACTCTGAAGATATCATCTGCAAAAATATTTGACCGGCCTTCGGCAAGGTCCATGAAAGCCACAATATTTCTTGAGTTCTCAAAATTATTTGATTTGTTCGTCACCCACACCTCCACTTTGGTGATAGTGACTCCGGAGCTTATAACAGGCAGATTCCGGAGAGATGACTCGTATGTATCCCTGAAATACTGGGAAAGGAAAAAATGTCTGTTGGCATCATATTCGTCGGCATAAACCTCGAAGTCCTGTGTCTGGGCCCCGCCGCTTACTTCAATAACAGACGATTCACCCTTCTGCTGAGAAAAAACACTTGTTACATTCAGATTTCCGAACTGCATCTCGGTCTTAAGCCCGAAAAGGCTCTGACTTCCCGTAATCAGGGAACCGGGCAGCGGCAAAGTCACATTACCGGCCTCGACCCGCCTTATGATATCGTCCTCCCCACCGGTATACTCCAGGTTCGTCTGATTTTCAAATTCAAACATGGCCTCGGTATTGTAATTGATCCCGAGCCGGACCCGGTCGCCTATTGTACCCGAAACATTCATCTGGATTTTTTCCTGGAAATCAAAGGTTGTGGTCCGCCGCAATTCCTCCTGGAGATCGGGACGCTCGTTTTTTACGGTATTGATCCCGAAAATAAGCTCGGCCGACCCCTGGGGCTGAATATTGACAACATCGCTGCCAAAGATCATATCGAGTGCCTCACCGCCAAAAGACAGACCTGGAATAAATTCGGCCCTGCCGTCCTCTGCAACGCCCCTGGAGCGTTGCTGCCAGTATTCCCGCATCGAATGTCTCATTTCATAGTTGCGGTATTCCTGCAAATTCATGATTTCGGGACGGCCAATCTCGAGGTCGCCCGCTTTTCTTCTTAAAAGGTAGGAGTTTGTCCTGGGATCATACTCGGTGGTTAACCGGAAATGAGGCGGAAGGGGGATGCGGCCGGCCGGAGGGGGAAGCTCCTGGGGAGGATCCTGAGCTTCCTGTGAAGGGCCCGGCAGCAGGGGCGGAGCTCCCGGCATGAAATCAGGTGTATTCTCTTCCGGCAAGGATTTCCGGATCCCGGGCAAATCATCTGCGGAGGCCTTATGCCTGGCAGTAATGCCGGGAGTCAGAATATAAACCCAAAACAGCAATAGCCAGAAAGCACGGCTGAAATATTTGGACGCTTTAACCAAGAGAAGCCAATAAGATTATTATCTAGAGTTTTTTCAAAGCTCTTTTAATCAGATCCTCGACAGATCCTGTCTCACCCACAGCCAATAACTGGTTAATTACCTTTTCAACCGCGTTTTTGGGAAACCCAAGCATTATTAAAGCAGATAACGCTTCTTCCCGGATGGTATTGTCTGAAGCAGCAAAAATATCTTCATGCTGAGTGATTTTGCCGAGCTTGTCCTTAAGGTCTACGATTATGCGCTGAGCGGACTTCAGCCCTATGCCCTTTACCCCTTTCAGAACGCCTACATTCCCGGTAGCTATGGCATTTCTGATTTCATCAGGCGATAATGAGGAGAGCATAACCCTGGCGGTATTTGCTCCGATCCCGGAAACGGTGATCAGTTGCCTGAACAGTTCCCGTTCTGTTTTGTCTGCAAAGCCAAAAAGAAGATGTGCATCTTCTCTTACAACCTGGTGCAGGTACAAAATCGCTGATGTTTTTCCGTTTAAAAGGGAATATGTATTAAGAGATATACTGACAAAATAGCCGACCCCTGCATTTTCGATTATAAGGCTGGCGGGTGTCATCTCCTTGATGTTGCCGGTGATAAATTCATACATGTGTGCAGGAAGATTAAGTCAAAATTATATTATCTTGCTTTGTTGACAGGGTTTGGTAATTTAATTTAATTTTGCACGGAGCGGCTGACGGTATTCCTGAACCGGGCCCAAAAATAACAAATCATCACTAATAAATTAAATGCAAATTTTTGAAAATACGGAAATAGCCTTTAAACACAGAAGCGACAAAGAACTAAAAAAAGCCCGTATCCTGTTCAAGTTCATGGAATACCCGCTCGTGGTAAAGACAGCAGGAATAGTTGCAAACCTGGGAATCGGTCTCCGCCTGCCACTGGGATGGCTGGTTAAACCAACGGTTTTCAGCCATTTTTGCGGCGGAGAAAGTCTTGAGGAATCCAGGGAACTCGTAGAATCACTGAAAAAGTTCGGAGTTCAGTCAGTCCTGGATTATGCAGCTGAAAACAAGGAATCAGAAGATGAAATCCAGTCGGTCGCAGCCGAGATCATCAGGACCATGGATTTTGCAGCCGGAAATCCTGCCGTCAACTTTTCTGTTTTCAAGCCTTCGGCCCTGGCCCCCGTTAAGATCCTCGCAAGAGCAGGTGCCGGTCAATCGAAAAGCGATGTTTCCGGAATCGAAAAATTCAGGGCGAACATAAAAAAGCTTTGCCATGCCGCATATCAAAGAGGGATCCCGGTAATGATAGACGCAGAAGAGAGCCACTACCAGGAGACAGTCGACCAGGTGGCAACAGAAATGATGGAGCTTTATAACAGGGAAAGAGCCATAGTATTCAATACACTGCAGATGTACAGGCATGACAGGCTGGATTTCCTGGACGAATGCCTTCGCGCCGCTTCCGGAAAGAACTATAAACTTGGCCTGAAACTGGTGCGGGGAGCCTATATGGACCAGGAAAGGGAACGTGCCCGCAGGATGGGATATCCCTCTCCCATATACCCGGACAAGGAAAGCACCGACAGGGCATTTAATGATGCCGTTACCAGGTGCCTTCAGAATATAGACATCACAAGCATTTTTGTCGGCACTCACAATGAAGAAAGCCTGCTGCTGCTCATGGATAAAATGAAGGAGCATGGCCTGAAAAAGGGTGACCCCCGGATCCACGCGTCACAGCTGTACGGCATGAGCGATCATTTAAGCTTCAACATGGCCCATGAGTCCTATAATGTGGTAAAATATCTTCCATACGGACCCGTACGGTACCTGCTCCCTTACCTGATCAGAAGGGTTGAGGAAAATAAATCGGTAACCGGTCAGTCCGGACGGGAGCTCCACTTCATTAATCTTGAACTGGAAAGAAGGAAAATTCGCAAAAACCAGAAAAAATGACACTCGACAATCAAAAGAAAGCAGTTGCCCTGAGAATACAGAAATCACTTGCTATTCTGACATTTATCATCCTTATAGGCCTGATTTATTTTGTCGACATAATTCCTCGCGGGATGATGGGCTTAACCAGGAACGAATTTTCGATCATTGTAATTGGATTATTTATACTGTTTTTCCTGTTCCACTACCTGCGCGACCATAACTATATTTTCTACTCTGACACCGGCAGTAATTTCATTCTGCGATATTTTTCCCTGCGTCCCCTTCACAGCCGGAAGAATGCCATTGAATTCAATAAAAAGGAATTCGAGAATTACGAAATCAAGAAATCGCTTGCCGGTTTGAATGAAAGTGTCATAATCTACAGGAAAACTTCAAAGGGAGTGGCAAAATACCCGCCGGTAAGCATCACTGCACTGGACAAAAAAAACAGGGAAAAAATGTATGCATCTTTTCAGAAGATCCTTCTCGGCAACAAGACTGGGAAATAGATATATTTTACAACATATTTCCCGGCTTATCGCTGATTGTCTTGCGCTTACCTAAGACATCCATGAGAAAAGTCACCTGCTTCCATGAGCAAAATCATATAATGGTATATTACAACTCCCATACATTTGCAAATAACCGTATTAAGGTGCGTCTCATACTTTTGTAGTCATTCAAAAAAAATTACCATGAACGTTGACAAATTACTGATCGACCTCGAGAAAAAACATCCCGGCGAACTTGAATATATTCAGGCTGTCCGCGAAGTACTTGAATCAATTGAGGAAGTTTACAACCAGAATCCCCAGTTTGAATCGGCGGGCATAATCGAGCGCCTTATTGAACCTGACAGGGTATTGATCTTTAAGGTGCCATGGGTTGATGATCAGGGCCAGGCGCATGTCAATATCGGCTACAGGGTCCAGTTTAACAATGCCATAGGCCCTTATAAGGGAGGAATGCGCTTCCATCCGAGTGTAACACTGAGCATTTTGAAATTTCTCGGCTTTGACCAGATATTCAAAAATTCGCTTACGACCCTCCCCATGGGCGGGGCCAAGGGGGGCTCGGACTTTAATCCCAAAGGCAAGTCAAATGCCGAAATAATGCGCTTCTGTCAATCGTTCATGCTGGAAATATGGAAACTCATCGGCGCCGACGTTGACATTCCTGCAGGTGATATTGGCGTTGGGGGAAAAGAGATTGGCTACATGTTCGGAATGTACAAGAAGCTTACCAATGAACATAACGGTGTAATGACGGGCAAGGGAAGGAACTGGGGAGGCAGCCTGATAAGACCCGAGGCCACCGGCTACGGCACGGTATTTTTCGCCCAGGAAATGCTCAAGACCAGGGGCGAGTCACTGATGGGCAAAATAGTAACCGTTTCCGGTTTTGGAAATGTGGCCTGGGGGGCCATCAAAAAGGCAACCGAACTGGGCGCCAGGGTTGTTACGATCTCGGGACCCGATGGGTACATCTACGATCCTGACGGCATCACAGGCGAAAAAATAGATTATCTTCTTGAACTCAGGGCATCAAACCAGGATATAGCCAAGCCTTATTCCTTTGAATTTCCCGATTCCCAGTTTCACGAAGGAAAGAGGCCCTGGGAGGTCAAGTGCGACATTGCGCTTCCCTGTGCCACCCAGAATGAGCTCAACGAAGGGGATGCAAGGATGCTCGTGGCCAATGGCTGCAAATGTGTTGCTGAAGGCGCAAACATGCCCTCCACCCCTGAAGCCCTGGAAGTTTTCCTTGACAACAGGATGCTCTACGGACCCGGCAAGGCTGCAAATGCTGGTGGCGTTGCCACAAGCGGCCTCGAGCAGACCCAGAACGCAATGAAGCTGAGCTGGACGGCCGAAGAGGTGGAAGCGAAGCTTCACCTGATCATGGTAAATATACACGAGGCCTGTGTAAAATACGGCACCGAGCCCGATGGTTATGTAAATTACATGAAGGGAGCAAATATTGCCGGTTTTATGAAAGTTGCAAACGCAATGCTGGACCAGGGGGTTATCTGACCGGTCCGGCATCTTTCATTTCGCCGCCAGGTTAAAAATCGAATTGTTCCCTGAGTCCGGAATATCCGGATTTGCTGACCGAAATTTTCAGGCCGTTGGTCAATATTGCAATGAATGCATCCTTTGAATAGGGCTCAATTTTTTTTATGGCAGCAATCCTGACGATGAACGACCGGTGGACCCTGAAAAACTCACGGGGATCAAGCTTGTTTTCATAGAACTTCAGCGTTTGTTTTTTATGCCATCTTTCTTTTTCAACGTGCACGATCACGTAATCATCATCTGCTTCAAGACATAGCACTTCATCACAGGGAACAACCTGGATCTGGTTTCCCGAACGGATCACCAGGCGCTGGAGATAGCCTCCGCCGCCTATGCCCTGATCAACAATCCGGGATATCTGTTCCACGCCCGTATTGTTTTCTTTAAAACGATCAAGAACCTTTTGTATCGCCCTGCCAAACCTCTCTCTCCCTATAGGCTTCAGGAGATAATCGCAGGTATTGTAATCAAAAGCCCGGATGGCATAGTTGTCATAAGCCGTGGTAAAAACGATCAGAGGGATGTTCTCGCCTGCGAGCAGTTCGAGCATTTCAAAACCATTGATCCTGGGCATCTGGACATCCAGAAAAACAAGATCCGGCTTCAATTCAATAATTTTTTTTGCACCATCAAAGCCGTCGGAGCATTCACCGAGCACATCAATCTCATGGTATTCTGCCAGAAATTCCTGGAGAAGCCGGCGGGCCGGAGCTTCGTCTTCAATGATAAGAGTTCTTATCTTCTCCATAATTAAGTTATTTTATAAAACCGATACGGGCGGCAGTACGCTTTTCAGGCCTTTTAAACGACCCGCTCAGAGGGAATGGATATTTCAACATTGAATATTTGACCGGTTGTATTTACTCTTAATAAATCATTTTTGCCGTAAATGAGCCTTAACCGGTCCCGGATATTCTCCAGCCCGATTCCCTCCCCCCTGAATCCGGAAAAGCCGGGATCAAAGCAATTTTGGATATTTATTATGGTTGATCCCGGACGTTTAACGGCAGTCATTTTTATTATTGTCTCCCGGGTGCTCTGCTGCACCCCATGCTTTACGGCGTTTTCGAAGACAGGCTGAAGTATAAGCGCGGGGACTTCAACATTCAGGCTCTCCTCATCTACCGCGAAATCCCAGTTCAGCTTTTCTTCAAATCGCACTTTTTCAATTCGCAGATATAGTCCTGTATTATCGATCTCCTTTTCCAGGGTGATCAGTGATGATGCGTCATACCTGAGTGCATTCCTGAGGAATTCCGACAAAAGGCCAACCATTTCCCTTGCTTTGCCGGGGTCATAAATTGTCAGAGAGCTTATGGAGTTCAGGCAGTTATAAATAAAATGAGGATTGAGCTGGTTCTTTAAGGCCTGCAGACTTGTTTCCTGTACCCTGATTTTAAGCTCGTTCTCTCTTTTCAGGGCATTTTCAGCATGTTGCCTGTAAAGATTCAGATAAAAAGAGAGATAGAGCATGCCGGCAATAAACAATCCGGCAATAAACCTGACAGGCTGTGACTGGTAAAGGAAATCAATGTAACCCGGATTGGTCGGGAAAGCTGACTTTAAAACAACCCGGGTTAAAAAAAGCCAGCACAATACAATAATTATCGCGGCAATGGAACTGTTCCTGATACTGGAGTAGGATGAAAGGGATTCGGAGCGGGCAAACTTAACAACGAACCAAAGGGCCAGAAGGATCAGGTTGAGTGATATCACAGAAACCAGTGAATCTGTGATGGCAGGGAAATAGCTGACTCCATAGCTCAAATGAACCGGCAAAAACCAGGTTAGAAGAACTACTATGGTAAAGACAAGGTAGTTCTGTAAAAATAACCGGGTGAATATTAAATTTCCGTTCATTTGAAAACCTGCATGGGGTATCCTGTTTAAAAGTCAGGCGGTAATGACCATCATTGCCGAAAACCATGTTCACTTGATCTCGCCTTCACTTGATGTCGCCGCCTCCGAACACTACCAGCCCTTTAAGATAAAGAATCTTTTCGGGGCTGCCCGAAGCGGGTTTTTTTTCAATTAACCGTTCATCGGAGAAGCCTCCGAATATTGCTGTAACTTCCACCTTGACTTCCCAGTCTTCCGGCACCCTTATCGATGTGCCTCCGAAAATACAGAGCAGGTCAATGGCATTAACTCCGGGAGCCAGGCCGGCATGACGCAAATCCAGATCACTTCCTCCAAAAATAGCGGTAATTTGTCCTCCTCTGAAGTTTTCGGTCCTTATTTTTTTCTCGCTGCCCCCAAAGACATTCATTTCATTTATGAAATCGTTTTCACTGGCCCCGTCGGGGATATTGATCTGTCTTGAGGAAAAGCTATGCCTGCGAAATAAGATTGCCAGTCCGGCAAATATCAGGATAAGCGGTGCGGCAAGCCTGACCACCTCCCAGAATCTCATTCCCAGAATATCACCGGCAATAAGTATTGAGCCAATAATAAAAAGAATCAGTCCGCCGGTCTTGTTTCTCTCGGTGATAAGCAGCACAAGCCCGATCAGAAAAAGCAAAGCTTTCCAGGAAATCACCCATCCGGGAAATTCCCATGGCACCAGGTTGTAATAATGAAGCATGAGTATCACACCTGAAAGAAGCAGCAACAACCCGAGCAAAACTCTCTTTTCAGCAAAAGCTTTCATATTTATATGGTTTTTAGTGATTACGTCAGATAACCGGATACTTGATAGCCGATATGGTTAATTGCAGGCAAAAATAATTCCGAATACCGGACGGCACAAACATGAATCGGTGAATGGCCCTTTCCGGCCGGTAAAAAAAAGAGTGCCGCACGATAATTTGGATTCCTTAATTTTTGTATATTTATTCCCGTTTCGACAAAACCACGAACCGGAAGCAGGCCTTAATGATCCTGTTCCCCAGGAGCCGCATCCGGAGAGCCGAAAAAACATTCTTCCCGTCAAATCCCTGTAATGGCGGGATACAGGTTTGTTTAGCAACAATTAAATTGTCAGATGCTTGATATAAACGACCCCCTGCTTAAATACAAAATCGGCATAATACTGATTCCCGGCATAGGAAGCATCCTTGCAAAGAAATTGATCGAATATACGGGGGGGCCGGAGGAAGTGTTCAGAAGCAGCAAAATACTGCTGGAAACAATTCCCGGTATCGGAAAAACCCTTGCAGGAAAAATAGCGGGCCGCGAGATTCCCGACAAGGCTCAGAGAGAGATCGAATTTATTTCCAGATACAAAATAAAAGGATATTATTATTTAGACGATGACTATCCGGAAAGGCTCAGGCATTGCCCCGATTCCCCGGTAATCCTGTTTGCCAAGGGAAATGCCGGCATGAATCACCCCAGGATACTGAGTATCGTGGGGACAAGGAACGCAACCGGATACGGACTTGAATTTTGCCGCAACCTGGTCTCAGAGCTGGCTTCCGGTGGATATGATCCGCTTATATTGAGCGGACTCGCCTACGGGATAGATATCTGTGCACATAAATCAGCTCTGGACAATAACCTTCAAACCATTGCAGCCCTTGCCCACGGCCTGTCAACCATCTACCCTCCCGAGCACAGGAATTATGCCGAAAGGATCACCGCCCGGGGAGCCCTGGTAACTGATTTTCCGGGGCATATTCTGCCTGAAAGGGGTAATTTCATAAAGCGTAACCGGTTAATAGCAGGAATGGCTGATGCAACGGTTGTGATCGAATCCGGGGAACGTGGAGGCGCACTGCTGACCGCCGACCTTGCCAATTCATACAACCGTGATGTGTTTGCCCTGCCTGGAAGAGTAACCGATAGAAGATCCAGGGGCTGCAACAATCTAATCAAAAATCATAAGGCGGCACTCATTAGCGATACTAAGGATATTGAATATATTCTTGGATGGGCCCCATTGGACAAGGCGGGAAACCAGGGCGTCGATCACTTTTCAGGGATGGATAAGGAAGAAAAAACGATACTGCTGCTTCTGACAGAAAACAGCGAGATGTCGGCCGACAGCATTTCACAGGCTACCGGATTCGGAGCCAGCAAAACTTCCTGCCTGCTTCTGGATCTTGAATTCAGGGGATTAATATGCAGCCTTCCCGGAAAAAGATACAGCATCTCATCACGCGCAGCCGCAGCGCAATGACCCGGGCAATGAAAATTCCGGATTTTTTTTTATGTTTGTCATCTAATTATTTAATCCTTTAAATACATGGATCCGAACGTAGAGAAATTCATGGCTAAAATAGCAGCTAAAAACCCGGGTGAGTCAGAATATCACCAGGCTGTCCAGGAAGTGGCCGAATCACTTGTCCCTTTCATAGAAGAAAACCCCAAATACAAACATGCCAAAATCCTTGAACGGATAGCCGAGCCGGAAAGAATTATCATATTCAGGGTACCATGGATCGATGACAAAGGCGATATTCAAATAAACAGGGGATTCCGTATCGAAATGAATTCGGCGATAGGTCCATATAAAGGCGGACTGCGTTTTCACCCGACCGTAAATCTGGGGATACTGAAATTCCTGGCCTTCGAACAGGTTTTTAAAAATTCTCTCACAACCCTGCCCATGGGCGGCGGTAAAGGCGGTTCCGATTTCGACCCTAAAGGTAAAACCGACAATGAAGTGATGAAATTCTGCCAGAGCTTCATGTCCGAACTCAGCCGCCATATTGGCCCGGATACTGATGTTCCTGCCGGCGATATAGGGGTCGGGGGAAGAGAAATCGGCTTTATGTTCGGGCAATACAAAAGATTAAGAAATGAATTCACCGGGGTCCTTACCGGTAAAGGACGTGAATGGGGGGGCAGTCTCATAAGGCCGGAGGCAACGGGTTACGGCTGCGTCTACTTTGCCCAGGCCATGCTGCAAATTCGTAATGAAGTATTTAAAAACAAAACCGTTGCTGTTTCCGGTTCCGGCAACGTTGCCCAGTATGCAACCGAGAAAGCGACCCAGCTGGGGGCCAAAGTCGTTACTCTTTCGGATAGCTCAGGATTTATATATGACCCGGCGGGAATAGACCAGGAAAAACTGGCATGGCTTATGGAACTGAAAAATGTAAGGCGCGGACGGATAAGCGAATATGCAAAAAAGTTCGGAGCTGAGTATCATGAAGGCAAGCGCCCCTGGATTATCAAATGTGATATTGCCCTGCCCTGTGCCACGGAAAACGAGATAAACAAGGAAGAGGCTGAAACTCTTATTCAAAACGGGTGCATCCTCGTCGCAGAGGGAGCCAATATGCCTTCAACGGCAGAAGCCGTGGAAGTATATCTTAAAAACCGCATTCTTTATGGTCCCGGCAAGGCCGCCAATGCAGGCGGAGTAGCAGTCAGCGGACTTGAAATGACACAGAATTCGATGCGGCTGAGCTGGCACAGGGAAGAGGTTGACCTGAAACTTCAGCAGATAATGAAGGACATTCACGAGATATGTATTAAATACGGACACGAGCAGGATGGTTTTATAAATTATGTAAAAGGCTCAAACATCGGCGGATTTGTAAAAGTTGCCGATGCCATGCTTGCCCAGGGTGCAGTTTAGCCACATCCTGGAACCGCATCCGCTTCAAATGACTTTCGGCAATCCATAAGCAAATGGTACTGGTAGATACTCACGCTCATCTATATCTGCCCCAGTTCTCTGACGATATAAGGCAGGTCATTCAAAATGCCACCGGGAACCATGTGGTCAAAATGCTATTGCCGAATATTGACACCGGATCTGCAGGCCCGATGCTGGAGCTCTGCCGGAGATTTCCCGACCATCTTCACCCCATGATAGGCCTCCATCCCACATCGGTGAAGGAAAATTACAGGGAAAAAATGGCCGAACTGAAATCCCTCCTGGGAAACGCTGAATTCAAGGCAATCGGAGAAACCGGGATGGATTCCTACTGGGACACTGAATTTATGAGGGAACAGGAGGATTCGTTCATAGCTCACCTTGGCTGGGCAAAAACCATGGATCTGCCGGTAGTGATCCATTCACGCCAAACCACCGACGACCTGATAAGGATAATCAGTTCCCGAAGGGAAGAGGGGATCAGGGGAGTTTTTCACGCTTTCTCCGGTACCGTTGAGCAGGCGGCTGAAATTACGGGACTTGGCTTTAAGCTGGGAATCGGAGGAGTGGTTACGTATAAGAACTCGGGTTTGCGGCCGGTTATTGAAAGCATCGGCATGGAACACCTGGTCCTTGAAACCGACTCCCCTTATCTGTCGCCCGTGCCCTTTCGGGGGAAACGCAATGAATGCGCCAATGTTATTCTGATAGCAGAAGAAATAGCAAAAATCAAAGGCATCGGTCTTGAGGAAGTGGCGCTGAGAACAAGTGAAAATGCGGCCCGGCTTTTTAAACTGGATATCCCCATATAGACGCAGCCCGGGAACGGCCCGGGAATAAATGAACTGACAACAGATCTGCACTATGCAAAAACCCCGGTCCATACTGATCATCTACACGGGCGGCACCATAGGGATGACCCTGAATCCGGAGACAGGCGACCTTTCGCCCGTTAATTTCCCTGAAATTTCAAAACAATTGCCCGAACTTCTCCGTTTTGACCTGCATATAGACGCGATTTCCTTTTCACCCCCGGTTGACTCCTCCGAAGTTGAGCCAGGAATGTGGACAAGGATGGCCACAATAATCGAGGAAAATTACGACAATTACGACGGATTTGTTATTCTGCATGGCACCGATACAATGGCATATTCTGCCTCGGCGCTTGGCTTCCTGCTTGAAAACCTGGATAAGCCGGTAGTTTTTACCGGGTCTCAGCTTCCCCTTGGCATGCTGAGGACAGACGGCAAGGAAAATCTTATCAGCTCAATAGAAATAGCAGCTGCAAGGGAGAACGGCACTGCGATAGTCCCGGAAGTGTGCATTTTTTTCCAGAACAAACTCTTCAGGGGCAACAGGACTACAAAACATAATGTTGAATATTTCAACGCCTTCAGATCTGACAATTATCCTCCGCTGGCGGAGACAGGGATTAATATCAGGTACAACCGCCAGGCAATAATGCCTTCCCCCGATAAGGGGAAACTTAAAGTTCATAAAGGGATGTGCACTGATATTGCATTATTGAAAATATTCCCCGGAATTTCCGAAAAAATGGTCCGCAGCATTTATAATATCGACCAGTTGAGGGCCGTTATTATGGAAACATACGGCGCAGGCAACGCTCCGACCGCGCCGTGGTTCATCTCCCTGATCGAGGAGGCAATAAGCAAGGGAATAATAATATTGAACGTAAGTCAATGTTCTGTTGGCAGCGTTGACATGAATCTTTACCAGACCGGAAAAAGACTTTTAAAGGCTGGTGTTTTGAACGGATATGATATCACCAGTGAAGCTGCAGTTGCCAAATTAATGTTTATTTTAGCTCAAACCTCTAATATTAAAGACATACGATTGCTTATCAATAATTCATTGAGAGGAGAAATATGCTGACTTATTATTTTTAATTATGTTTTTTAGTAACTTGGCAGCCGAAAAATCAGAATTATCAATCATACGGAGAGGTGGCCGAGTGGTCGAAGGCGCACGCCTGGAAAGTGTGTATACCTCAAAAGGGTATCGCGGGTTCGAATCCCGCCTTCTCCGCATACAATATTTTTAAAAGTTAATTAGTTTCAATATAAATACGGGCCTATATTTAAAAAATCAGTTATTTTTCATTACTTTAATAGGGGTAATATTTGTACCGCTACAATAAACACTTTAACTTTGCACAAATTTTAAACAACCAACTTAAACTCGAAATCACTTTAATAATTAAATTTTAGACAAACCATGAAAAATCTATTTGCGTTTTTAGCAGTATTGGGAATGCTGTCGTTTGGAGTATCAGGTATCGCATTTGCACAGGAAGATGTTGAGACCCAGCAGGCTCCTGTTGAAACTCCTCAGACACCTGCAGAAGTATTGCAACCCGAACAGGATCAGCCGCTCCACCAGGAAATAAAGAGAATCTTTATTGAAGGAGGTGCCGGTTTTATGGGCGTTGTGCTCCTCGCCCTGATATTCGGCCTCGCTATTGCAATAGAAAGGATACTTTACCTGAATTTTGCAACAACAAATACTGAAAAGCTCTTGCTGGAAGTGGAAGAAGCCCTTGAACACGGCGGCGTCGAAGAAGCCAAAGAAGTTTGCCGCAACACCAGGGGGCCGGTGGCCAGCATTTTTTACCAGGGGCTGAGCAAATTTGATGAAGGTATTGACGTTGTTGAAAAATCAGTGGTAGCGTACGGCGGGGTCCAGACGGGTCTTCTCGAGAAAAACATGACATGGATATCCCTGTTTATTTCAATAGCGCCGATGCTTGGTTTTATGGGAACGGTTATTGGTATGATCGCCGCTTTCGACTCGATCGAAGCAGCCGGCGACATTTCTCCCTCTCTTGTGGCCGGAGGTATTAAAGTAGCTCTTATTACAACAGTATCGGGTCTGGTTGTTGCTATAATATTGCAGGTGTTTTACAATTATATTGCATCAAAAGTCGATGCCCTTGTAAATACCATGGAGGATGCTTCCATCTCCCTGATCGATATTCTGGTAAAACATAACCTCAAAAAATAAGTATCATGCCCAACATGTTAACTAAAATAATAACAATAACCCTGTATGTTCTCATGGGGATATCAGTAGCACTGATGCTGTTCTTCTATTTCGGTGCCGATGTTCCGGGAACGGCAGACACCCCGATGAGAGAACCGGTTGTTACGGAAACGATCCTGATCTGGTCATATGTTCTGGTTGGCCTGGCACTTCTGTCTGCCATAGTTTTCCCGGCCGTCAGGATGATCATGAACCCCAAAGAGGCGAAAAAAACCCTCATAGGCCTTGGCGTTATAGCGGTAATAGTATTCATATCATGGCAGCTTGCTTCAGATGAAATTTTACCTCTCACAACGCCCCATCCGGACAACGTTCCACATGTTCTGAGAATGGCAGGAGCCCAGCTTGGCACAATGTATATATTGCTTCTGATTGCCGTGCTTTCAATATTTTATACTGAAATCAGAAATTTGTTCAGGTAATAATTTTACTGCGACATGCAGTAACAAATGAATTAATAACAAAACTATGGCAAGAAATATTCCGGAAATACCCACGGCTTCCATGGCAGATATAGCATTTATGCTGCTTATATTCTTCCTGGTTGCAACCACTATGGATGTGGACTCTGGATTGGCGAGAACTTTGCCACCAATGCCTGATGAAGAGCAGGAGCAGGATGACAGGATCAGGGAACGAAACATATTTACTGTGCGGGTTGATGCGCAGGACAGGCTCCTTGTAGAAGGTCAGATTGCAGATATACGTAACCTCAGGGACCTTGCAAAGGAATTTATCGCCAATCCATACGATGAAGCTCATCTGCCAGAAAAGGAATACCAGACCATCGATTTTTTTGGCGAAGTATATATCCCGCGAATGGCAGTTATCTCGCTCCAGAACCATCGGGGCACCTCTTATGGAATGTATATCCAGGTCCAGAATGAATTGACCGGAGCATACAATGAACTCAGGGATGAGATATCCCGGGAACAATTCGGGCAGCGTTTCGATCAGCTTAATATCGATCAGCAGGCTGCAGTCCGCAGTTATTATCCCATGAGAATTTCGGAAGCAGAACCAAGACAAACAGGAGGAAGATAATTATGGCAAAATTTCAAAGAAAAGACAAGGGCAAAATGCCGGGAATAAGCACTGCATCCCTTCCCGACATCGTATTTATGCTGTTGTTCTTCTTCATGGTAAGTACTACGATGCGTGAGGTAACCATTAATGTGAGGCAGCGACTGCCTCAAGCTACCGAGGTAAGAAAGCTGGAGAAAAAATCACTGGTCAGCTACATTTATATCGGCGAGCCGAATCCGGGGCTTCAGGCACTTTTGGGTACCGAACCCCGTATACAGCTCAATGATCAGTTTGCAACGACCGATGATATTTTTGCCTTTATCGCCAGCGAAAGGGAAGCCCGCGATGAGGCGGAGATCCCTTTCATGACAACCTCACTGAAGGTAGACCAGGAAGTCCGAATGGGCATCGTCGATGATGTAAAGAGAGCCTTGAGGAGGGCAAATGCATTGAAAATAAACTATTCTACTCTGACTGTAGAAGACATTTTCAACTGACAATATCTCTGATGAACAGCACTGAAAAGGGGCGTCTGAAAGGATGCCCCTTTTTGTTTTCCGGAGCATTGACAATTGCCGCCCCGCGAGGCCGCGAATCGATCCCCCGGGGTCTGAAATGACAAAACCCTGCAAAATGCAGGGTTTCGTGACCCCGTGCGGAATTGATTCTGGAAAAAACCGCCCCGCGAGGCCGCGA
>SKQJ01000054.1 GCA_007119075.1 Bacteroidales bacterium
GATTTCTATCTTCAAAAATCATGGAAGGCTCTTCTGGTCCTGTTCGTTGGGCTCCTGCTTACCGCCGTTTCGTTATTTTATGCCAAATCCTATATTGAAAAAACTGCCGTGCAGGATTTTGAATTCGCATGCATCGACCTCCAGGGAAGAATGGAGGCCAGGCTTCGTGCCCATGCCCAGTTGCTCAGAAGCGGGGCGGCATACTTTGCCGTCAGCGATACCGTTACCCGGGATTCATGGCGCAGGTTTTATGAGCATATGAGAGTGGACAGGCATTTGCCCGGCATACAGGGTTTCGGGTATACAAAGATCATTTTCCCGGGCGATCTTGATGAACATATACGCACAATAAGGAAGAGCGGCTTCCCTGACTATGACATTTACCCTTCCGGGGATAGGGAAATCTACACCACGATTATTTACCTGGAGCCATTTTCCGACAGGAACCTGCTCGCCTTCGGCTATGACATGTTTTCAGAGCCGGTTCGCCGAAAGGCAATGGAAACTGCAAGGGATTCAAACTACTCGGTATTGTCCGGGAAAGTCCGGCTGGTCCAGGAAACCGATGAGGATGTCCAGGCCGGGGCCCTGATGTATGTCCCTGTCTACCATCGAGGCATGCCCCTGGAAACCGTTAATGAGCGCAGGGCTGCAATTAAGGGCTGGGTTTACAGCCCCTACAGGATAGATGATCTCACAGTTGGGATCCTGGGAAACTGGGATTTGCCCGGAAAAAACAGGATCCATCTCAGAATTTATGATGACAGTGAGTTTTCGGATGATTCACTGCTTTATGACAGCCAGAGCAACGGGGCTGAGCATAATGACCCCAATTTGTCGGTAACCCTTCCCGTCAGATTCAATGACAAGGAATGGGCAATGGTTCTTACAAGGAACAGCGAGGAATTGTCAATTTTCCATGGGGACCTGTTTATTGTAACCATCAGCGGTATTTCAATCAGTTTCCTGTTATTCCTGCTGACTTCGTCTCTTATAAAGACACGGCATAATGCAAGGAAGATCCAGCAGCTGAATCTGGAGCTGGAAAATCTCAACGCCGACAAAGACCGCTTTATATCCATACTGGGGCATGACCTGAGGAATCCGTTCAACAGCATACTGGGCTACCTGGAGATATTGATTAAAGACTTTCACATACTTGAGAGGGAAAAAATTGAACTTTTCATAAAAAGGATCGATTCCGCATCCCAGGCTACCTATAATTTGCTGGAGGATCTGCTGAAGTGGTCGAGGGCACAATCCGGCACCATATATTTCGAACCCCATTATCATAGCCTCGATGATGTTTTCCGGCAAATCCTTAAAAATATGGATGCTGCGGCCAAAACTAAAAAAATAGCATTTAAATGTTCGGCCGACCCCGGCATAAGAATTTTTGCCGATATTGAGATGCTTAAAACGATCCTCAGGAATCTTTGCTCCAATGCTGTAAAATTTACAGGCCAGAACGGCGAAATAATTGTAACCGCCAGTGAAGAACCCTCGCAGGTAACAATAACGGTCGCCGATAACGGAGTCGGGATGAAACCGGAAATTTTGGAAAAGCTTTTTGCCTCATCCCAATCCTTTACGACTACAGGCACTGAAAACGAGCCGGGTACCGGTCTGGGACTGAGGCTCTGCCATGAGTTAGTGAAAGTTCATGGCGGGAAAATATGGGCGGAAAGCGAAGCCGGAAAAGGCAGCCGGTTCATGGTATCTCTCCCAAATAATGAGGCCGGAGAAACCCTTCAGGAAAAAAAATCACCGGGTGAGCTCTCCATCGACCCGCTAACGATATAAATTCCGGCCGCTTCCCGCAATAAGGATTATGCCCTGGAAAATGAAGACCAGCCGCCGGTTAAGTTTCGTATTTCACTTCTTTTTTTGAAAAACAAAGCGTAATTTTGATAGAGGGATCAGAATCAAAAAAAACTATGCCTGATTATAAGCCTTACGTAGAGAAAATGGCCAAAGTCGGCTGCTATTCGATAGCTGTTGTTTACTTCCTGGTTGGCCTTATGGCTTTAATGGGATTCTTCGGAAGGTCTGATAACGGTGCGGATGAAGAGCGCATAATGGATATGATCCTTGACCTTCCCCTGGGTGAAGTTTTGATAGCATTGCTAATTGCAGGCCTTCTGGGCTATATCGTCTGGCGTGTCTACGAATCCATTACAGACCCCTATGATTTTGGCAGCAGCGCCAAAGGTATTGCAAGAAGAGCCGGAATCGGCTTAAGCGCAACGGGATATCTTATAATTGCCTTTGCCGCAGGCCAGATGTTGCTTGAGGGAGGAAGCGGAAACGGCGAGGAGGATCAGCAAAATATGATCGCGCAGGTCCTTGAATTTCCCGGCGGCCCCTGGATAGTCGGACTTGTGGGCGCAATAACAGGTTTTGCCGGTCTTGTGCAGTTTAAATACGTAGCCACCGGAGATTATCATAAAAGAATTAATTTCGACCAAATGCCTTCCTGGGCCAGGATCTCCACCCATATCCTTTCATGGTGGGGATATATGGCCAGGGGAGTGCTTCTTGCCGTTATCGGCTATTTTCTTATATCTGCCGGCATCGAGTCAGACCCTGAAGAAGTCGGCGATACCGATTCGGCCTTTGACTTCCTGGGAGATCTGGGGGCGTTCGGAAGCACCGTTTTCATTGCCGTTGCCCTGGGCACCATGCTTTATGGCGTATTTATGGTCATTCACGGGATCTACTACAGCTTTGAAAAAGAAAGCGAAAGATAAACCCCGGGACATGCAACCAATACCCTCGCGGCTTTGTTAATCCCTGGCATGGCATCACAATCCTGCCGTTCCC
>SKQJ01000091.1 GCA_007119075.1 Bacteroidales bacterium
GAAAATGAACAGGTATGGGAGATCGGGTTTCATGGCGGCGGACTTAACGGGACTACCGGAAATTATGCCCTGATCAACAGCCATGAATACGGAGGGGAGGGCGCTCAGAATTCGAGCCTGGTCAGCCCTGAATTTGATTTCTCCGGGTTTACGGAAATCACCCTGTCTTTTGCCCATTACTTCAGGAGGTTCGACCGGTCAGCCGCCACCCTTTACTTTTCACCCGATAACGGGGATACCTGGGAACCGGTGTGGCAGTGGACAGACGATACGGCCAATCCCGCATTTTTCAGGCAGGTAATCCCGGAGGCCGCACGTCAAGCCGGGGTACGATTCAAGTGGAATTATTCAGGCAGCGGGGAATGGTTCTGGAATGTCGATGATGTTGAAATAACCGGAACTCCTGTATCAGGTCTGCCGGATGTCTCAACCGCAGATGCATACGAAATCGGACCGACAACCGCAACCTCCGGGGGAGTCATTACACACGAGGGCGATTCGGAAATAACCGCCATGGGAGTGGTATGGAGTTCATTGCAGGTGCCCACCATCGATGAAAACGAAGGAATCGCTGCCAAAGAGGGGGGCACCGGGGAATTTGCCGCGCAGCTTACCGGCCTTGCACCGGGAACAACTTATTATATAAGGGCCTGGGCCACCAATAATTCCGGCACCCATTACGGTGAACAGATTGTTTTGCATACCCCGGAGTCGCCGGAGCAATTCAACATTGACTTCAAAGTTTCCGACCGATACGGCAATCCGGTTCCCGATGCCAAGGTCGCCGTTACCAGCGGCACCATGGATAGTGCGCCGGTACCTCTGCATAAATCAGTCACGGGCGGTTTGCAGGCAGACTACGGGAAATGGATCCATTGGGATGACGGTATGTTTGATGCAAAAATAGGCATGGGCCAGCCGGGTACGTGGACTTCCGCCATCAGGTTCGAACCGGCCGATCTTCAGGATTTTGAAGGGATGATCATTACCAGGGTAAGGCTTGTGGTACATGATCCGGCAGATAATGCTACGCTGGTGATCTGGCAGGGATCAGACCAGAATAACCTGACGGAAAAAATCCGCCAGCAGTTTATCCAGTCAGAAAAAAGCTGGGTCAATATTGAGCTTCATGATCCTTATGTCATTGATACGGAGCAGGAGCTATGGATAGGAGTTGAATGGGATGATCCTGGCGAGGAAGTTTATCCTGCGGGGGTTGATGAATCGACAGGTCATGACGGGAAAGGCAACCTGGTTATAACCGGCACCTATCCCGATGGCTGGTCTGTGCTCACCGGCTTTCCGGTTTCCCATGGAGACTGGAATCTTCAGGCTTTTGTAACGGAAAAGCCCGGGATAGTTTTCACCGGCAATGATGGCAATGCCCGATTTGAAAAGAATTCCGGCAGCTACACCTTTACTGTTTTAAAGGACGGATTTGAACCCGTCAGCGGGAATATTGAGATCCGGGCATCTGATGAAACCATTGAAATCTCGTTATATGAGCATTTTGATCTCAACCTGGTGGCAGGCCCGCCGGAAGGCGGTACATTCGTGGGCACGGGGCAATACCGGGAAGGAGCCCGGATAAATATCACTGCCCTCCCCTCCGGGGGATACCTTTTCCTGAACTGGTCGGGAGATACCGGATACCTGGATGACCCGCATCTGGAAACAACCGGAGTCACAATGCCGGCTGAGGATATAACACTTACGGCGAATTTTGACCTGGTAATAAGCGCTGGCCGCATAATCCCGGGTGAAACGGAATTATTCCCGAATCCTTTTTCGGGTTCCCTGACAGTCAGCAATGCCTCTGGGATCAGCAGGATAGTGTTTGCGGATATGTCGGGGACCATCATTATGGACCGGAGGCTTGACGGTTCGGAAATGCATGCCATCGATACAACAGCCCTGCGGTCCGGTTTGTATCTTGTGGTTTTGTATGACCGGGAAGGGCGAAAAGAAATCAGAAGAATGATAAAAATTGATTAATCCAATATCCATTCCCTGGCAGCCATTACCTCATTTTCATCGAAAACTTTCACCTCGCCGGCAACAAACGGCTGACTCATTTTAGCCAGTGTCGAGATAAAATCCGTGGGGCCCACGAATGCAATCTTATCCAGGTCCTTGAAATGGCGGAAATAAGTTTTCACATCCTCCCAGAGAGCTGCTGCCTCGATGCCCTCAACGCTGTCAATCTCGACGTAGAGCTTGCGGGTGTCGAATTCCCGTTCTGTCTTTTCAAGCAGCGCCTGAAGGACATCATAATCAGACTTCTCAACCTTTCCCTTTACCTTGAAGGCAATCAGGTTGTCTTTGGTTAAGTCAAGTATTTTAAACATTTTAAATGTTTTTTAGGTACACCAGGCTTATATGAAAAAACCATGCCATTCAGTATAAAGCCTATCATTACCAATGTGCTCCTGAAAACCGGGCGGATGCAATCATGGCAATGATGTGGATAAGCTCCACACTGTAGAACCGGAGATACAGGGAGAGACATCCTTTAAGCTGCCATACATGGCTTTCGGGCAAAGGATCGCCAAGACTTGACCATGGCCGGATTAAACAAGACGTTTACCCTTGGATAGCCGGAAGCTCATGCCGGAATGATATTAAAAATACGGGCGCCTGTGAAAAAACCGGCGACCCGCATTTCACCTGTTCTTTATAAACTTGCGAAGCCCTGTTCCAGGTCTGCTTTGATATCGTCAATATGCTCGATACCCACAGAAATCCTTATCAGTCCGGGTTTGACCCCGGTGGTGGCCTGTTCTTCCGCACTAAGCTGCTGATGCGTTGTGGAAGCGGGGTGGATTACCAGTGTCTTGGCATCGCCAACATTGGCAAGATGGCTGATAAGGCTAAGACTGTCAATAAACTTATCGGCTTCTTCGGCTCCTCCCCTGATCTTGAATGACAATACCCCTCCGAACCCGTTTTTGAGATATTTCTTCGCCAGGGCATTATAAGGGCTCGACTCCAGTCCGGGATAGTTCACTTTTTCGACTTTGGGATGGGTTTCAAGCCATTTAGCCACTTCCAGGGCATTGTCAACATGCCTCTGAACCCTGAGCGAAAGGGTCTCCAGTCCCTGTATCAGCAGAAAAGCATTGAACGGGCTCAGCGCAGCGCCGTAATCACGCAGCCCTTCGACCCGGGCCCGGATACCGAACGCTATATTGCCGAAAGGGCCGTCAGTTCCAAAGACATCCCAGAATTTAAGTCCGTGATAACCCTCGGATGGTTCGGTAAATTGAGGGAATTTGCCATTGCCCCAGTTATAGTTGCCCCCGTCGACTATAACGCCCCCTATGGATGTTCCGTGACCGCCGATCCATTTGGTTGCAGATTCCACAATAACATGTGCGCCATGTTCAAGCGGCCGGCACAGATAGCCGGCTGCTCCAAAAGTATTGTCTACGACCAGCGGGATGTCATGTTTGCGGGCGACTTCGGCAATTGCTTCAAAATCAGGTATATTGTACTCCGGATTGCCTATGGTTTCAAGAAAGATGGCTTTTGTTTTTCCATCGACGGCCCTGTCAAAATCTTCTGCTTTGTCGCCGCTGACAAATTTCACCTGTATCCCTATCCGCTTGAACTGCACCTTGAATTGGTTATAGGTTCCCCCGTAGAGGAATGAGGTGGAAACAAAGTTATCTCCGGCCTCAAGTATATTTGTCAGCGCAGTGAACTGGGCTGCCTGGCCAGATGAGGTGGCAACGGCAGCCACTCCTCCTTCGAGGGCGGCTATCCTTTTTTCGAACACATCGGTGGTCGGGTTCATTATACGGGTATAAATATTTCCGAACTCCTTGAGTCCAAAGAGATTGGCAGCATGCTCGGCGCTGTTGAAGACATATGATGTTGTCTGATAGATAGGCACGGCCCTTGATCCGGTTGTGGGATCGGGTTCCTGACCTGCATGAAGCTGCAGGGTTTCAAATGAGTATTTCTTGTTTTCGTCCATAATGATTTAATTATTAAAGTATAACTGAAGTAAGGTCTGAATGCTGATTCGTATTGTTGTGTTTCGAACATTCAGGGAAAAAATATTTATGGGTTGCTATGACCGAACGGTCGCAATCGCTTTCTTTGACCACGAAATATACTGCAGCGGTAGATGCACCGGCTGCAATTATTTCAATATTTATGTTTTCTTCGGCTACCGCCTGAAATGCCCTGGCAGCAATTCCTTCCTTTTTGGTAATTCCCTCGCCCACAAGCGCGACAAGGGCAATATCGGTAATTGTTTCCACCTCGCTTATCAATGAAGGGGCATCAGCCTTAATGGCTTTCCTTGCCTTTTTAAGATCGGCGCCCTGCAGGAGAAAACATATTGCCGTTTGTGATGTAAATACCGAAGATATGTTTACGCCTGCAGTATCCATGATACCTGCAACCCGGGCAAGAATTCCCGGTTTTATCCCTATGCCGGCTCCTTTAAGCTTAAGGACAGAAAAATTCCTGCTGTAGGTTATGCTTCTGGGACCGTGCAGCTCTTCCCCGGTATCAGAATGGATGACGGTTCCCGGGGTGTCGGAAGGATCGTCAATATTGAATATCCTGACAGGGATATTCCGCAGCTGCAGAGGTTCAACCGTTCGCGGATGGAGTATCTTTGCACCAAAATAGGAAAGTTCGGCAGCCTCGCTGTAACAAAGATAATCTATAGTGCGGGGCTTTTTAACGAGACGCGGATCACCTGTCTGAAATCCTTCTACATCCTTCCAGATATCAAGGCTCTCTGCATTTAGCAAATAAGCCAGGGCAGCCGCAGAATAGTCGGTTCCGCCCCTGCCGAGCAGTGTAGTCTTGCCCTCGGCCGATATTCCGTAAAAACCCGGAACGACATAATGCCGGTCTTCGACGAAGTATTTACCTGTTCCCGCAGCCGACTCCCTGAGCAGAATACTTGCAACTCCGTGCTCTCCGTCGGTTATCAGTCCGAAATCCTCGGGCAGGGCAAGGGATGCTTTCTGATTCATAGATGTAAGAGTCGCTTTCATAACCAGGGCGCTGATCCTTTCACCATAGCTGAGGATAGTATCATGAATGTTCCTGGGCAATTCGCTGATGGCGTGTATCCCCCTGAAAAGCAGGGCAAGCCGGTCAAGCAGCGATTGTAGCTCGGCGTTGGTCTGCCGGAGCTGCTCCTCGCCTTTAACGTTTGCCTGCACCTGCTCAAAGCAGATATCCGATAATTCCCTGAGAAAAGTTTCGGGAAAATGTCCGGAATCGGCGGCTTCCAGTGCCGCCTTATTGAGACGGTCGGTAACCTGGTAAAAAGCAGATACAACAATGACACAGGACTGCTTATATTTCAATACGATATCGGCACAACGGGTATAATCTGTTGACTTCTGAAGGTTTGACCCTCCGAATTTAACTACCTTGTATGACATGGCAACTTGATTTAAATTTAAGAAATAGATTGATCAGGATAACACGTAACCGGGATCCCGGCCGCGTAAGGGAAACCCCGCAGGGTTTTTTTCAATGCATGCTGCGCATGCAGCGCATCAACATATGTTTAGGCACAAGCAATGGAAATGCGGGAACAAATATGAAGACAGGAATTACAGCCGGAAAATTGCCGGGGCTGTATTTATTGATCCATGTTCTGAAACTCTTCATAGTGATTAACTGGTTTTGAGTTTATAATCCCTTTTGGGCAGGTATTAGCACCTTTTCTCCGGTGAGACGGTTGCTAGAGCTTCCCTGAGCCTGTTCTCTCTGCTCTTCTTTATAAATCAAACCCTTTATGAGCGGGTAAGAAATTTTATAACACAAAATTAATATTTCCCGGGAAACATAGAAAGTATTTATTTGATTTTATTTAACAAAAGATAATGAATTCAAAATAACAATTCTTCGATACAGAATATAAAAATCTGAAAATCAGAGCAACAGGCACAATCAGAAAAAACATTTTAAAAACTGCAAAACTGATAAACTGAAATTGAAGAAATCGGGCCGCACAGGCGAGTAAACTGGTTCCGGCTGCAGAATGCAGCAGACGGGCAATTAACCGCTTCCTTGATATACGGGCTGGTTTGGCGAGGCTGCCGGTGACTGGAACGGACTGCTATTCATGTGCCCTGAAATCCTTAACCGGGGCGTTGCCTGATATCTTTCCTTCCGATATATATACCGGATGGGCCCTTTCGCGCAAGTTAAAGTTTAAGGTCATGGAGGCTGCATAAGCGCCGCAAGATAAAATTTGCAGCAGATCGCCGCGACCGGTTTCAGGAAGAATGGCATCCTTTGCAAATACATCGCTTGATTCACAAACCGGGCCGACCACATCATAGGTTTCAGGATTTCCCGATGAACTGATATTTTTTATTTTATGGACTGCCTGGTATAATGACGGCCTCATCAGCTCGGTCATGCCGGCATCGGTTATCACAAACTTTTTGCCAACACCCTGCTTGGTATAAAGGACCCTGGTGACAATCCTGCCGCACTGGCCTACCAGACTCCGGCCCAGTTCAAAGTGAATCTCAATGCCGGCAGGCAAATCAAGCGTACCGGCAAACACTTCGAAAAAAGCTTCAAAATCAGGAATCGAATTGGCTTCGGGATCATAATAATCTATGCCAAGGCCCCCGCCCATATTAAGCAGCCTGCCGCCATATCCGGAAATATTGAATGCCTGCCATATCTGGTTGACGCGTTCACAAAGCCGCCGGTATGGCTCAAGCGAAATTATCTGCGATCCGATATGAAAATGCAGCCCTGTAAAATCAAGGAATTCCGAATCCCGGCATTTGTCCAGAGCTGATTGCAGATGAGCCAGGCTGATCCCGAACTTGTTCTCATCGGTCCCGGTAGTAATATAATGATGGGTATCGGCCTCAACCGAGGGATTTACCCTGAGAGCCACCCGAGCTACCCGGCCTGACTTCCCTGCGATTTCGTCAATAATCCCGAGCTCTTCCAGCGATTCGCAATTCAGCAGTATATCCTCCCCCAGGGCCAGCTGTATCTCCTCATCGCTTTTCCCCACCCCGGCAAATACGATTCCGTTCCGGTGAAATCCAAGCTCGATCGAGCGGCGGACTTCATTTCCGCTTACACAATCACTTCCCAGGCCGTGATCCCTTATGATCCCTGCAATGACAGGATCGTGATTGGCCTTGATGGCATAATGGATAATAAATCCATGCCTGCCGGCTTCCCTTTCGGCAACCGAAACCGTCTTCTCCAGAAGGTCGAGGTCATAGAGATAGCAGGGAGTTTTTATGACTGAGAGATCAACCATGAATCGTTGGCTTTGGACTGGTTCTCAAATAAAAATTCGTTCAGCGAGCAGAGTATGTCTTTCCTTTCTTCCTCAGGAACCACGATTGTAATATTATTCCTGCTTCCCCCGAAGGAGATCATTTTGACATTAAAATGCCTTACCGAGTCGAGTATCCTGACTGCCCTGTCCTGATGCTGCTCGAGCACATCGCCGACAACGCAGACTATTGCCTGCCGGGATTCTACCGAAACGGTGCCGAATGCAGTTAGCTCTGATTCTATTTCCCTTAGGTAACGGGGATTGTCAACAGTGAGCGAGACGGCGACCTCAGAGGTGGTGATAACATCTATGGGGGTTTTGTATTTCTCGAAGATCGAAAAAATACGGTTCAGGAACCCATAGGCATTAAGCATCCTGTCTGACCTGATCCTGATAACGGTAATTCCCTCTTTTGCAGCCACGGCAGTTATGCCCTTCCTGTTTCTTCCTGATGAAATAAGGGTGCCGGGTGCTTCAGGCTCCATGGTGTTTTTCAGATTGATAGGGATATTGTTGTTGCTTGCTGGCCAGACACATGACGGATGAAGTATTTTGGCGCCAAAATAGGCAAGCTCAGCCGCTTCATCGAACGATAATTCCCTTATTGGAAAAGTATTTTCCACGAACCGTGGATCATTGTTCCGCACCCCGTCGATATCGGTCCAGATCTCAACAATTCCCGCTGGAAGCGCAGCCCCAAGAAGGGTGGCTGTATAGTCGCTGCCTCCCCTTTGAAGATTGCTGATATTTCCCTCGCTGTCGAGGCAGATATATCCCTGGGTCAGGAATCTGCCCCGGGGGCTTTCGCCCAGTATCGCGGTCAGGCCGGTGCGTATTTCATTCACGGCAGGTTCATTGTCCGGCCCGGTACTAATAAATTCAAGAGCATTCAACCATTTGACTTTATCCCCCCTGGAGTTGATATAGAGAGCAATGATCTCGGAAGTTATTATTTCGCCCCTGGCAAGCAGCCAGTTCTCTCCGTTAATATCATAATCATGCTTAAGACGCCTGGTTATTTCATTGAAATGGTCGTTGACCGAGCCGGGCAGGGGGCCGGGCAAGGCGGTGCTTCCAAAAAGGTCATAGCAGGTCTGCAGGAACAGGTTCTTCAGCATTTCCAGGAGTTTTTCGGCTTCCTTGATACGGCGCCTGTTCCAGAGGGCTGCAATATCAACGAGGGTATTCGTTACTCCGCTCATCGCGGAACATACAACAATACAATCGGTTTCCTTTACGATAAGATCCGCTACGTCACTTATCCTTCGGGCATTGCCCAGGGAAGTCCCCCCAAACTTCATTACCTTCATAAACAAATATTTATATATAAAAATCAGTTGTATATTTCCGTTAATCACATAAGTGTTTCACGTCTTGATTGCCTGATGATTTTGTTGGCCTTCCGGCCGAACTCATAAAGAGCGTTATTCAACCAATTTTTATGCAAAGAAAACAAAGTCACAGGAAACCATAAAATTTCCCGAAACAATTAAACTTTTTTTCAACTCTTTGTTAAATTCTTAACATCCCGGGGGATTACTCATCTCCGGAATCTTCAGTTTCGCCGATTGTTGCCATCCCGGAGGGATACTCGATTCTCAGCGGCTGTTCAGGGTATGGCGGCAGCTGTTCGATTGCGGCAATCAGATCCTGGTCCAGCGAATAAACATCGTCGCGAAAATGGGTCTGCCCTTCTTCACCTGCCCATGCAGTAAAGTAAAATACATGGAGCCGTAGCGGGTTATCGATATTCACTCTTGTAAATTCCTCCGTATCAAGGATCTCAAGAATATTTTCCATTGTCAGATCATCCTGGCCGTCAAGCATGGCGGCGGCCAGCTGGATCGGTGTCCTGACGCGTATGCATCCGTTGCTGAGGGCTCGTGCGGTGCGGTTAAAAAGGTGAAGATATGGCGTTCCATGGATGGTCACAAAATGACGGTTGGGAAACAGGAATTTCACCTGTCCCATTTCGTTGCCGGGACCGGGCCGCTGGCGTATTATAAAGGGAAATTCATTGCCGGGCACAGAATTCCAGTCAATCGAACCGGGATCAACCGGTCTCCAGTCCTGATCGAGGACTTCCATATTCCTTTTTTCGAGGTAGGTTGAATCTCGCCTGACAGCAGGGAGAATGGTCCTTCTAAGCATCCCGGGCGGAACAAACCAGAAAGGGTTAAATTCGATCCTTGTTATCTCGGAGCTGAAAACCGGTGTCTGCCGGTCCGGCTTTCCTAATATAACAGGCATGGTCAGGATATTTTTGCCTCCTTTTACATAAGAAAGCTCGAATTCGGGTATATTGACGGCAATATAGTGGTCGCCGGGATAATCCAGCCTTCTCCACCGGTCCAGATTGGCTTTTATAACCGAAATCCTGTCATAGACCGATATGTTCATGGCCTCGACTGTAGCCCGGTCAACCACACCATGTGCCTCAAGTCCGTTAGTCCTCTGGAACAGCTTTACCTGCCGGTGGAGACGGTCATCAAACAAATCCTTGTCCGAAGTGTCGCCTGGCCGGTGCTCCATGAACGGATCGAGCCTTTCCCTCAGGAGCACGACATCATCATGCCTTACCCCTTTCTCAAGCGGCGTCTCCGGCAAAAATAACTTCCATCCGTCATTTCTTTCTATCCGCCGGTGCCATGCAAGGGATTCCATCAGTTCCGTGTACTCATCGTGCAGAGGAGCAAGTTTCCTGAGATTCCGGGCCACCTGCCCTTTAGCGAGACTCTCTTCCATAAGCTCCAGCCAATCCTGTCCGATATCAACACCGGATGCACTCCAGCGGGGTTCACCGGCAAGGGGATCGACTTTCCCTGCGGCAAGGTGCGCGCCGAGCAGCAGGAAGGAATCGGTAAGCAACAGGTCAAAAGCTGCCTGCCGGGCCGGATCGGCATCCCTGGAAGAAGCCAGCATGTTTATGTGGTCATAGATTGCAGAAAGGTGGTAATCGCCGGGCCGCAGTCCGTGATAATATGAATTGCGGATAGAATTCAACATCTGGTCAACATTTTCCCAGTTGTCCCATTTTGCCACAACAAATTCCTTTTCTGTATCATATAAATGAAGGATCATTTCAGGATTATATATCATGATCCCGTCTGCAGGGGGAAGCCCTTCCCTGATCTGATCCAGGTAAAAGCCCATTTTTTCTGAAAACACCCTGTCATCGCTCTGCCGGTTGCAGCCGGAAAAAACAAGGGCTGCGGCAATTATCAATATGTAATGGAATCTCTGCATGGCCATCTCCCTTCTTAATCATGTCTATAGCAAAGATTCACAAAAACCGAACCATTCGGACAAGACATGTCTTCTTCTAATCACCTCAGTGAAAAGAAATAAGACAAATTATCGCAAGCTTTTGTTCAA
>SKQJ01000067.1 GCA_007119075.1 Bacteroidales bacterium
GCGCCAATGAACCTGGATGAGACCGATGATCCTGACAGTTTGTTTTATGCCGGCCTTCGTTATGAGCAGTTTCATGATCCCTGGTTCATGCCGCTGGATTTCTACCGGAAAGCCCTGGAAAAAGACACTTTTCACGTGCCCTCCCTGACCCGTGCAGGCATTCTTCTTTTAAAGGCGGGCGACTATGAAGCCGCCGCCGGCTATTTGTCGGCCGCCGTCGACAGGGTGACGGCCGATTACACCGTGCCGGAAAATGCAGCCCCGCTTTACTACCTGGGGATTGCCCTGGCCGAAACCGGAAGAGAAAAACAGGCCTATGACCTTTATGCCATGGCTGCATGGGACCACAATTTCCGGTCCGCCGCAGGGCATCAGCTTGCGCTTTTGGAAAGCAGAAAAGGAAATTTCCCTGATGCGCTCGAACATCTTAACCGTGCACGCGCAGCAAGTTCAGGGAGTCCGGCTATCCTGGCCCTTATGGTGACCATGCATCGGCACACCGGCAATACTGAGGAGGCCCTGAGGCTGAACAACATTTTGCTTGATCTTGACCCGGTCAGTCCGAAGGCCAGGTATGAACAGTTTCTTCTTACAGGAAATTCGGCTGACAGGCAGCAATTTGAAGAACTCATGAGGGATTACCACGAGAATTACCTCGAGCTGGCAGTCACCTACGGGAACGGCGGCCTCCTGGATGAGGCAGCCGATGTGCTGGAGCGGTACACCCGGCTGCCCGGTTCCCCGAAGGAATATCCCATGGTATATTATTACCTTGGATATTACAGTCATTTATCAGGAAACCGTGAAAGGGCAGAAGAGTATTTTCTAAGGGCCTCCGGCACAGACCATACCCTGTCTTTCCCATTCAGGTTCGAATCGGCAAGGGCTCTGGAGACAGCTTTGGAATATGAACCGGATGATGCCCTGGCCTGGTACCTTATAGGCAATATTTATTATGATCATCAGCCATCCAGGGCCATAGAGGCCTGGGAAAAGTCGGTGTCGCTCAGCAATGATATACCCGTGGCCTACAGGAACCTTGCCTTTGCCTATGCAAATGTCAGCAACGATCCCGAAGCCGCGATGAAAAACATCGGACGGGCTGTCAGCCTGAACCCCTCGGACCCGCGCTATTACTATGAATATGACCTTTACCGCAGAACGCTGCTTGCCGACCCGGCAGAAAGGCTTGAGCCGTTTGCCGCCAACCATGAGGTTGTCAAATCCGATCAGCTTTCCATTTTTCCCTACGCCCAGTTGCTTACCATAACCGGCAATTACAATGACGCAATAGAATTGATGTCAGGCAACCAGTTTCACCGGTGGGAAGGAGGCGAAAGCATATACCATTACTGGCTATACGCTCATCTTTTCAAGGCAAGTGAAGCCATTGAGTCGGGAAATACCGTGGAGGCAAGGCTGCTGCTCGATGCGGCACTGTCATATCCTCCGAACCTGCAGTCAGTCCGCTCCCCGAATGAGACTATTGCCTGGTACTTCAGGGGAATGCTGGCCGAGCGGCTGAATAACATGGCCGAGGCAGAAACTTTGTTTACCAGGGCCGTTCAGTGCGATTCCGGCGCACCGGAATGTGATTACTTCGCTGCCCTTGCCTACGAAAAACTGAAAAAGAAAATTGCCTCCGAATCAATTTTTCGCAGCATGATCGAAATAGGGGAGACCGAGCTTCTGGCCGGCGCCGACATGGATTTCTTTGATCCCTTTGGAAGGACCCGGTCCGGCCATGAGATCCGGGCGACCGCCTATTTCAGGATAGCTCTGGGCTATAAGGGGCTTGGCAATGAGAAAGAGGCAAGGGATTATTTCATCAGGGCCCGTGAACATAATCCGGCCCTGATGAGCCTGGTTTTTAAAAACATTTAATGATGCAAAAAAACAACCTGAGAAATATATTGTTGCCGGCACTCCTGATGGGCCTGGTTTCCTGCACTGCTTCGGCAACCCGGATGGATCAAGAAGAATATGACGCACATATCGCCGGATGGGATTCCCTGAGGCTTCAGAGGCTAAAGGCGCCCGACGGATGGGTAAACCTTGCCGGCCTGTATTGGCTGCAGGAAGGCGAAAACAGAATCGGCTCGGCCGGCCATAATGACATTGTATTTCCCCGTGGCCCGCAGGAGATAGGGAGCATGGTTCTTAAAGACGACATTGTCAGTTTCCTCCCTTCCGGGGAAACCGGAATAACGGCCGACGGGAAGGAAATTGAAGGGGAGATCCGGATATTCGGGAAAAACAGGGAAGCGGAACTGCTGACCGTCGATTCGCTGGGGTTTTTTATAATACGGCGGGGAGAAAGGACCGGTATCAGGCTCCGGGATTATATCCATCCAAGGCTGGAGGCCCTCCGGCATATAGACAGGTTTCCGCCGGACCAGGAATGGATAATAAAAGCCCGGTATATTGAATCGGATCAGGATATGACAGTCATGGTCCCCGATGTTCTGGGAGAGATAAGCCGGCAAAGTGTTCCGGGGATCCTGGAATTTGAACACGGGGGAGAGGCTCACAGGCTTTATCCTACCGGCAGCAGGGACAGGCTGTTTATTATTTTCGCCGACGACACCAATGCCGCCGAAACATACGGGGGAGGGCGCTTCCTTTATGCGGGCCCTCCCGACAGTGATGGTTACGTATACATTGATTTCAACAAGGCATATAATCCGCCCTGTGCTTTTTCCCCCTATGCCACTTGTCCCCTGCCGCCGCGGGAGAATTTCCTTTCAATCGCCATAGAAGCAGGAGAGAAAGCCGTTCCCTATCAGGTCGCGAC
>SKQJ01000127.1 GCA_007119075.1 Bacteroidales bacterium
CCCGCGAAGGGAACCATGAGGTCAGTGTTTCGCCCGATGGCCGCAAGCTGGCCCTGCGGTATTCATATTTCAACAAGCCCTGGGAGCTTTACCTGATGGACAACAAGCCGGGGGCAGAGCCCGTTCAGATCACTTTTTCCCTTTCGGAGGAATTCAGGGAATATGACTGGCGTGTACCAGAACTCCTGACTTTTGCTGCGGAAGACGGCGAGGATGTATGGGCGCGGCTGTACCGGCCCGATGACCCGGAGCCGGGCGGCAAAGCGGTTATATTTGTGCATGGCGCGGGATACCTGCAGAACGCCCATAAATGGTGGAGCACCTATCACAGGGAATACATGTTTCACAACCTCCTGGCAGACCTCGGGTATACGGTGCTCGATACCGATTTCCGCGGAAGCGCCGGCTACGGCCGCGACTGGCGGACCGGAATATACAGGCACATGGGAGGGAAGGACCTTTCAGACAATGTTGACGGCGCCCGGTTCCTGGTGGAAAATTATGATATAGACCCTTCCCGCATAGGGATCTACGGCGGATCATACGGAGGCTTCATTACCCTGATGGCCATGTTCAATCACCCGGAGATGTTCTCTGCCGGGGCCGCCCTGCGGTCGGTCACCGACTGGGCCCACTACAACCACGGATACACTTCCAACATTCTCAATACTCCGGTATCCGACAGTATTGCATTTGTGAGAAGCTCGCCCATCTATTTTGCCGGCGGACTCGAAGGAGCATTGCTGATGTGTCACGGGATGGTTGATGATAACGTCCATTTCCAGGACATAGTCAGGCTGACCCAGAGGCTTATCGAGCTTGGCAAGGAAAACTGGGAACTGGCTGTATACCCGGTTGAAAGCCACGCCTTTACAGAAACAAGCAGCTGGATTGACGAATACAGGAGAATTCTCAAGCTGTTTGAGGAGAACCTGAAGAAACCGGCTCAGTAGAAAAGCGGCTTCGATGTACCTGATTTTGCTGTATTCTTATTAAGTTCACAGCTTAATATTTTTTATCCGGGCAAGTTAAAACCCAAGCAGATGCATTATACAAAAAGCGAGGAAAAAAGATTCCGCAAAACACTGGCTTTCCTTGAGAACACTATTTCCCGATCGGAAAGGATACTGGACCTTGGTCCTCCGAATTCCCTCTCCGGACTAATGAAAAAAGAGGGCTACAGGGTAGAGAACACACCGCCGGAGACAGACCTGGATTTTGATTATGAAATCGTAAAGGAGGATTTTGATGTGGTAACGGCATTTGAGATCCTTGAGCACATGGTGTCGCCTTTCCCCTTGCTGCGTTCGGTAAAGGCGCCGGGACTGGTGGCCTCGGTGCCTTTGAAATTATGGTTTGCAAAAGCATACTGGAATGAAAATGATCCGTTCGACCGGCATTACCATGAGTTTGAAACAAGGCAGTTCAATATGCTGTTGAATAAGGCCGGGTGGGAGGTCCTGAAAAGTGAGAAATGGATCATTCATGAGCTTGATAAATTCGGTATCAGACCGGTACTGAGAAATTTTACTCCCCGCTATTATATTGTCTACTGTGAAAGGATAAAAAGATGAAGATACTGATGGTGCTTGCAAATGAGTTCCCCCCCGATGTCAGGGTGGAGAATGAGGCCCTGTCGCTTGCAGAGGCCGGTCATGAGGTGCACCTTGCATGCTTTACCCGGAAAAATGCCCCCGAAAAAGAGATTTTCAAAGGCATCATCATTCATCGCGTCCCGATATCCCTGTTTCTGTACAAGACAAGCGTAGCAGCATTGACTGCCCCTTTTTATTTCTCATTCTGGGAAAGGTTCCTGGAGAATATTACAGAGAAATACAGAATTGAAACGATCCATATTCACGACCTTCCTCTTGTCCGCGTCGGTGTGAGATTAAAGAGACGGCATGACCTGAACCTGGTAGTCGATCTCCATGAAAACTGGCCGGCCCTTCTGAGTGTGTCACCCTATACCAGAACCCTATTGGGCCGGCTTCTCTCTCCGAATTTCCTGTGGGTGCGGTATGAGAAGGCGATACTCCGGCATGCCGACATGATAATTGTTGTTGTGGGTGAATCGAAAAACAGGCTTGGAAAACTTGGCCTTGACATGTCCAGGATAATAGTTGTCAGCAACACGCTCAAACTGGATAATTTTGAATTGCCCGATGATAAGCCCGACCCTGACTATTTTACCCTTTATTATGCCGGGGGACTGACTTATCACCGCGGATTGCAAACGGTTATCGAAGCAATTTCATTGGTTCACCGGCAGATCCCGCAAATCCGGTTACGGATCGCAGGATCGGGAAAATACAAATCCCGGCTGCAGGAGATGATTCGAATGCATAAGCTTGACTCCCGGGTGGAATTCCTGGGGCATCTTCCCTTGAGCGGGGTGGCAGCCAACCTGGCCAGGGCAGATGCAGCTCTTATACCTCATCTTAAAACCGCTCATACCGACAGCACCATTCCCCATAAGATATTTCAGTATATGTATGCAAACAAGCCGGTGATAGCCAGTGACTGCATACCCCTTGAAAGAATAGTGTCGGAAACGAAATCGGGAGTTGTTTTCAAATCTGGCTCGGCCGCCGATCTTGCCGGCAAAATAACTAAGCTCTACAATAAGGAAGTCACCATACTTCCGGCACGCAGGTGGGTTGAGCAGAAATATAGCTGGGACAAGGATGCCTCCGTACTGGTATCTTTATATGAAAGCCTTGCTGATAGCGGAATTGCCTGATCATTCTTCGGTCCCTGTTTTACGTAATTTCGCCAGGTATCCTGCCAGTTC
>SKQJ01000097.1 GCA_007119075.1 Bacteroidales bacterium
ATATTGAACTGTCTCCCGACCTGGCAGAACTTGATGAAGTAGTCGTCGTAGGCTACGGAACCCAGAGAAGAAGGGAAGTTACCAGCTCGATTGCAACCGTAAGGGAAGAGGATTTCAACCGCGGAGCGGTTACACAATCCCCTCTTCAGCTCATCCAGGGTAAGATTGCCGGACTGGCTATTTCCCGGTCCCAGGGCGGTGACCCGACCGCGGGCGTGCAAATGCAGCTAAGGGGAGTTTCCACCGTCAGGGGCGATGCTTCACCCCTTGTTATTATCGACGGCGTACCCGGTGGCAACATCAACACTCTGGCTCCGGAGGACATTGAATCGATCGACGTTCTCCGTGACGGATCGGCCGCGGCCATTTACGGCACCAGGGGTAACGCCGGCGTTATCATCATAACTACAAAAAAAGGAACCCCCGGCAGACCGGTAGTCAATTATTCAGCCTACGGCTATACAGAAACATGGCTTAACAAGCCCCAGGTCCTTAATGCCGCCGAGTGGAGGCAATTGCGGACCGATTTTGAGAATTCGGGCAATCCGCTGCTCCAGAGCAAGGCAAGCTCGATCGTTGACTTCGGACATGATACCGACTGGTTCGATGAAATCACAAGAAACAGACCCTTCAGCAATGTTCACAACCTTTCAATTTCAGGAGGATCTGAAAGCACCAGCTATTATGGTTCGGTCAACTACAGGGATCTCCAGGGTTTCATTTATGAATCAAACAACAATATTCTTAACGGGCGTTTGTCGGTTACCCACAGTGGAATGGACGACCGGATGATTGTGCAGATGAATCTAAGCAATACTTTCAGGAGAGCCAACCCGGTCGATTATGGAGTTTACCGGCAAGCCATGCAGAGAAATCCCACGTTGCCAGTCTATAATGATGACGGCAGCTTCCGGGAAGAATCGGGGTGGGAATTGTACAACCCCGTTGCCCAGCTTTACCAGGTTGACAGGGATCAGCAGCGCAACGAACTGCTGGCCAGCACTCAGGCCACTATTGAAATAGTTGATGGATTGAGACTGTCAGCTACCGGAGCCCTGCAGAGATACAATGACCTTATGGGTACGTACCTTCACCGTGATGCATTTGCAAGCGTACAGGGAGGTTATAATGGCGAGGCAAGCAGAAGCAGCGGGCAGTCGCTCGACCGCACCTTCGAATCAACCCTTAACTACAACAATCTTTTCGAAGGAATCCACAGCGTAACAGCGCTTGCCGGTTACAGCTACCAGGATTTTCAGTGGGAAGCCTTTGGGGCCAGGAACAGGTATTTTATTACAAATGCGTTCAGCTATAATAACCTTGGTGCCGGACTTCATCTGCCTGATGGCCGCTATCGTGATGGCGATTTATGGAGCAACAAAAATTCCAGCAGATTGATCGCCTTTTTCGGACGGGTGAATTACAGCTATGACGACATTTATATGTTGTCGGCAAGCCTGCGCCGTGAAGGCTCGTCAAGGTTTGGCGCCGACAATAAATGGGGATTTTTCCCGGCTATATCGGCAGGATGGACCATCAGCCGCGAAAGCTTTATGGATAACATTGCCTTTGTCAGTGACCTGAAGGTAAGGATAGGATACGGCATCACCGGCAACCAGGGAATTCCCAATTACATATCTTTGGAAAGACTGGGCACACAGGGCATGATGCTTTATGACGGCGAATGGATATCGGGATACGGACCGGTAAGTAACCCGAACCCGAACCTGCGCTGGGAAAGAAAGGCCGAAACCAATTTCGGGATAGATGCGGCATTTCTGAATAATTCCGTGGTAGTCAATATCGACATGTACCAGCGCAATACCACGGATCTGCTTTACCAGTATGCAGTTCCCGTTCCGCCAAACCTGCACAACACGATATGGACAAACATTGGTGAAATGTCCAACCGCGGCATTGAATTTGCAGTACAGGCAAGCCCGGTCCAGTCAGGCAATTTCTCCTGGAGAACCAATTTCAATATCTCCTATAACCAGAACGAGCTTGTATCACTGTCCAATGAACAGTTCCAGACTACATTCCAGGATCTCGAGAATATTGGGGCTCCCGGCCTCAATGCCACGCCTGCTTTCCGCCTCGAAGAGGGCCAGCCCATCGGGAACCTTTTTGGCTGGAAACATGCCGGATTCACCGATGACGGACAGTGGCTGTTCTGGGATGAAACAGAGACCCAGAAACTGCTTGCCTCCGAGATCAAGTATGAGGATAAAAAAATCATAGGAAACGGTCTGCCGAAAAGCTGGATGGGTTTCACCAACACATTCAATTACGGCAACCTCGATTTCCAGGTCTTCTTAAGGGGAGCCTTTGGTTTCCATCTGCTTAACACCAGGCGCATATTCTTTGAGAACAGGGTAATGGTTCCGACCAATATCTTCAGGGAAGGGCTCAACAGTCCGGTCATCGACGATCCCCAGTATTCCGACTACTATGTTGAAAGGGGAGATTATGTTAAGCTCGATAATGTGACCCTTGGTTACAACATCCCTGTAAGGGGCCAGACATTCCAGATGTTAAGGGTATATGCCAGCGGGCAAAACCTGATGACTTTCACCAATTACCAGGGACAGGATCCGGAAATGAATATCACGGGGCTCACTCCCGGTATGGATTACAGGTGGATCTATCCCAGTGTAAGGACTCTGACTCTTGGTGTTAATGTGCAATTTTAAAACTCACTAAAATGAACAGACTATATAAATATTTCACACTAATTGCAGGGATACTGGCTATGGCCATTGCCCCTTCATGTACAGATCTTGAAGAGACACTGTATACAGAGATCAGGTCGGAGGATTTTTACAAGACCCAGGAAGAAGTAGTTTCTGCCCTTGCTCCTGCTTATGGAGACCTGAGGTGGATCGGGGGAATCTGGGAACTCAATTCACATAATACCGACCACACACTGATCCCTACACGCGGACGCCACTGGTACGACGGCGGCCACTGGCAGAGAATGCACGAGCATACCTGGACATCCGAGACACCACAGATAAACGGCGTTTGGGGATACGGGTTTGACCGGGTGAACAGGGCAAATATGCTGATATACCAGCTCCAGCAGCTTGACCATATGGATGCGGCACTGCGCGACCGGTTCATTGCGGAATTAAAATTGATCAGGGCATTCGGTTATTATCACCTCATTGACTTTTTTGGCAATGTGCCGATAGTCGACAGGTTTGACGTTGAGCCCGGTTTTGCACCGCCAAATAATGCGAATTTCCAGGCCGGGCGTACTGAAGTCTTCAATTTTATTGAAACCGATCTGCTTCAGAACATAAACAACCTGTCCGAAAATGTTGACCGCTCAGCTTACGGCCGCTTCAACAAGTGGGCCGCCCATGCCATGCTGGCCAAGCTTTATATCAATTCTGAGGAATGGACCGGAACGCCTCGCTGGGATGATGTGATCGCTAATTGCGATGCGATTATCAATAGCGGCAATTATCAGCTGGAAGGAAATTATTTCAATAATTTCCTTGCCAGGAACAACGGCTCTCAGGAGAATATTTTCGTGATACCTTATGATGACACCAGGACAGACTGGGGATTGATTTTCTACTGGCTAGGCCACCACTATGCCATGCAGAGAAAATACAACACTGCAAACGGGCCGTGGAACGGTTTCTCTGCACTCCCCTCCCACTACAAATCATTTGACGAGGATGATCTGAGAAGGAACGGATGGCTGGTAGGGAAACAGTACTCATCGACCGGCGAACCCCTGCTCTGTTCCGAGGAAAGCGCTCCCAACCCCCTGGAACTGACAGTGGACTTTATTAACATTTATGATCCTTCAGATAATGCGACCTATGATCACCGCAATGCCCTGGAGTATCACGGGCCGCGTTTCGTTAAATATGAAATAAGCGCGCTTCCGGCCTGGTCAATGCCGAACGATCTTGCTATCTACCGCTATGCCGACATACTCATGCTGAAAGCCGAAGCGCTGATGAGGAAAAACGGCGGCGCAGCAACCCAGGAGGCGGTCGACCTTGTCAATGAAGTTCGCGCCCGTGCCTTTGCAAATCCCGAAGGCAAGCTTTATACCACGGAAACACTTGATATGGATGCCCTGCTGATGGAGAGGGGATGGGAATTTTATCATGAAGGAATGCGCAGGAACGACCTTGTAAGGTTTGGCAAGTTTGTGCGCGGTGAATGGGAATTCTTTGACAGGTCAAATGAAGGCGATCACAGGAATGTGATGCCGATACCCCAGCCACGTATCAATGCCAATCCAAATCTCAACCAAAATCCGGGTTACTAGGTAGTTGTCCCGTTTTTTGGAGCTCCGGCCGCCCGGTATAAACCGGGCGGTTTTTTTGTGTTGCTAATTTTGATAATTTTGCAATCTGAAGTTTCACTGTGTTATAAGAATATTCAGAATCGTCACACTTATTTATTATTGATTATGAGATTTATTTTTTTCCTGTTTCTGACATGCATTGTGACTTTGTCCTCCTGCAACCCGCATCAGAATGAGATCACCCTGATGACCTTCAATATCAGGCTTGACCTTGCGGCCGACGGGAAAAACCGATGGGAAAACCGGATACCTATTGTCTCTGCCTATATGGACAGTGTCGCCCCGGATATTGCGGGCATGCAGGAAGTCCTCCACCACCAGCTTCTTGACCTGCTTGAAATTATGCCGGGTTATTCCTATGTTGGCTCCGGAAGGGATGACGGGGAAACCGGAGGAGAATACTCCCCCGTATTTTTCCGTGACGACCGGTTCATCCTCAGGGATAATTCCCAGTTCTGGCTTTCCGAAACCCCCGAAATTCCCGGAAGCATAAGCTGGGATGCCGCAATAACAAGGATCGTAAGCTGGGCTGCACTGGAGGACCGGCAAAGCGGGGAAATAATTTACGCATTTAATACCCACTTTGATCACAGGGGGGTTGAAGCCAGGAGAAGAAGTGCCGGGCTTATTTCCGGAAGGATACCCGAAATCGCTGGCGATTCGCCGGTAATCCTGCTGGGTGATTTTAACATCAGGAAAGAAAGTGCCGATTATGAGTTCATGTCAGACCTGTTTTCCGAAAACAACCGGCTTGCAAATGCAGAGCTTATTTCTGAAGCTCCTGTGAGGAACGCTGAATCCACTTTTAACGGATTCAGGCATGATATCGAACCAAGAGTAATAGATTACATCTTCGTCGATGATAATTTCAGGGTGTTGTTTTACAGGGTGGATGAAGTACTGGAAAACGGCATTTTCATTTCCGATCACTGGCCCGTTGTTTCAGATGTGGTTCTTTCCAGATAGCTCCGCTCAAAAAGCAATGACAATAAAAGAGATCCGGCAATATTTATCCGGGCATTCCGGAACCGTTTAATAATTTAATCAACAGAAAATGAAGAGAGTATTGGTAGCAACCGGCGGGGGCGACTGTCCCGGCCTTAATGCAGTAATCAGGGCAATTGTAAAAAGGGCGGCCAGGGAGAAGGACTGGGAAATTATTGGAAGCATAAATTCATTTGACGGGCTGCTCAAAGAACCTACCGAAATCATGGTGCTGACCGAGCAGGCTGTTGCCGGCATCCATTTCAGGGGCGGGACCATCCTGGGAACGACCAACAAGGGAGGGCCATTTGAATGGCCGGTAAAGAACCTCGACGGCACATGGGGGGCGGCCGACCGCTCCGATGAAATGATGAGAAAACTTCAGTACATGGGCGTCGATGCAGTGATCAATATCGGCGGCGACGGCTCCCAGAGGATTTCACAGACATTTTATGAAAAGGGCCTGAAGATAATCGGTGTGCCGAAAACAATCGACAATGACCTCCCCTTCACCGATTTTACATTCGGTTATCAGACGGCCGTACAGATTGCCACGGAAGCCGTTGACAAGCTGGTTACCACGGCCGCCAGCCATAACCGCATACTGATACTCGAGGTCATGGGCCGGGACGCAGGCTGGATAGCCCTGAGCGCATCAATCGCGGGAGGAGCAGAGGTATGCCTGATACCCGAGATACCCTATGATATCGAAAAGGTTGCCACAAAACTGGAAACCAGGTTTTCAAGAGGCAAAGGATTTGCAAATATCGTGATCGCCGAGGGAGCCAAACCGAAAGGGGGCGTACAATCGGGCGAAAAATCGACCGAAGTGGGCTACCACAATGTCAGGCTCAGAGGCGCCGCAGCCCGCCTTGAAATGGAACTGAAATCGGCCGGTGTGACCGCCGACATAAGAGAAACCGTGCTCGGTCATCTCCAGAGAGGCGGCATCCCTGTCGCATACGACCGGATCCTTGCAACCCAGTTCGGGGTAAAAGCCTTTGAAATGGTCCTTGAAGAGCGGTTTGGAGAAATGGTTGCCTACCGCCACCCCAACATAATTTCAATTCCGCTGATCGATGCCATCCAGAAAAACAAATTCGTTACGGAAAGCTCCAATCTTGTAAAGACTGCAAAGGGGATAGGGATTTCCCTGGGGGATTAGTACAGGACTGTCCTGGAGCCTTCACCAACGGGTCTGAAGGACGAAGGCTTCGGTAACAGATGCAGGTCCACTGTCGGGATTAACGACAGAGGCTTCACTAACGAGTCTGACGCATGGAGGCTTTTTTAATGAGTCCATCTTATGAAAGCTTCACTTTCCGGGGAAATATTTTGAAATGAGGTTCTTTTTTCTTTACCTTTATTTCAATTTTAAAAACCTAACCTAAACAGAATCAATAATGGAAAGCAACGGATTTAATTTCAACACCTTCTTTGAAGACTCCAGGCAGACTCTGCTTGAACCGAAAGAATACTTCAGCACCATGCCAACCACCGGCGGACTGGGTATACCGGTGCTGAAGGCACTATTGTACGGTGCCATCGCAGGAGTATTCCACCTTCTCTGGAGCATTCTGAACATCACCTATGCCGGAGGAGGATTATTCGGCGGAGCAGTGGGCATCCTGGCATTTTTCGGTTCTCTTGTCGGAGCATTGATAGGTCTTTTCATAGGAGCCGTGATAATTTTGCTTTTGGTGGCTATTGCCGGAGGCAAAACCGATTTTGAGCCGATTGTGCATGTGTCGGCAGCTCTCCTGGTAATAATGCCGGTGTCGGCTTTTCTGAATGTGTTCTCAGGCATACACTGGTTTCTCGGTGCACTGATCTCGCTTGCGGTCAACCTGTATGCTCTCTGGTTGTTGTTTAATGCGATGACCCGTACGTTGAACGCCAGCGTCGATACCTCAAAAATCATTATGTATATTCTGGGAGGGCTTTTCATCCTGTTCTTCTTTATCGGGATGGGAACCAGAAGGGTGGCCAGGAATTTCAGGAGGGAGTTTGATAATTATAACATGGACTTTGGTCAATCGACCGATGCCGTTAAGGAGAATCATTCCGGCAAAGGAGCCTATACAGGGTTTTCAGGCTTATATGAAAAATTGAATTCATAATTTTTAATAATAACATTGCGACTGCACACCGGGAACGATCCCCTGTGTGCAGTTTTTATTTTGATGATTCAGTTTCGTAATTTGCCGGCCTCAGGCAGTCGCCCGAAATGATTAGAAACTTTTCGATAATTTTACAGTCTCCAAAAAAGCAACCTGCATGGCAAATCTCAGGAACAAGGCAAGGCGTTTCGGAACGGCACCGGTATTTTTTACCTCAATAGCAACAATACTCGGTGCCATACTATTCCTGCGATTTGGCTTTGCCACCGGAACCCTCGGTTTCTGGGGGGTGATCCTGGTTATATTAGTCAGTCATGCCGTTACCATTCCCGCTGCCCTGGCAATTTCCGAAATAGCTACCAACCAGAGAGTAGAGGGAGGAGGGGTATACTACATCATATCGCGTTCATTCGGACTGAATATAGGTGCCACCATCGGCATTACCCTGTATCTTGCGCAGGCTATCAGCGTTGCGTTTTATGTCATTGCTTTCACCGAGGCTTTTGAACCCTTCTTCAACCTGGTCAGGTCCGCTTTTAACCTGGAGCTTCCCCGGCAGGCTATCAGCGTACCGGTAATGCTCCTTATTTCGGTGGTTATTTTAAAAAGGGGAGCGAACCTTGGAGTTAAGGCATTATACGTTGTGGTGGCAATACTGTTTCTGACACTTCTGCTGTTTTTTATGGGGGAACCGGAATATTCGGGGACCGGCAGGGCGATGAATTTTACTTTTCGTAACCGGGAAGACTTCTTCCTGGTCCTGGCAATTATTTTTCCTGCTTTTACAGGGATCACAGTAGGCGTCGGACTGTCAGGAGACCTGAGGAACCCCGGGAAGTCTATTCCTTTGGGCACTATTGCCGCAACTATTGCAGGGATGATCGTATACCTCCTGGTAACCTGGAAACTGGCATCCTCAGCCAGCACCATGGAGCTTGTCGACGACCAGCTGATCATGAGCAGCATTGCCGTTTTAGGTCCGCTGGTCATTCCGCTGGGACTGGCGGCCTCGACCATGTCATCGGCCCTTGGTTCGGTGCTGGTGGCCCCCCGGACCCTGCAGGCGCTGGCGGCGGACAGGTCATTTCCTGCCAAATGGCTGAATTATATTATGTCAAGGGGCAGATCCGATACAAATGAACCTTATAATGCTACCCTGGTAACATGTATAATTGCCCTTGTTTTCGTAATTGTAGGAAGCCTGGATATGGTCGCACAGATAATCACCATGTTTTTCCTTGTGACATACAGTTCCCTGTGCCTTATTTCCTTTCTTAACCATTTCGGTTCGGACCCAGCCTACCGTCCACTCTTCAAATCCCGGTGGTATCTTTCCCTGGCCGGATTTTTGACAAGCATCTGGCTGATGCTTATGATCAATTTTGCCGCTGCAATAGTTGCTATCATAATTATTATCCTGTTATATACATCGATCTCCAGCCTTCATAAGGACAGGAAAGGACTGGAAGTAATTTTCCAGGGAGCATTTTTCCAGCTTGCACGATCAATACAGATCTACCTACAAAAATCCGAAAAGAAAAAGCAAACTTCGTGGCGCCCGGCCGTGGTATGCATTTCCCAGCACACCTTTGACAGGCCAAAGCCTTTCGGGCTTATTACATGGATCTCACACCGTTATGGTTTTGCCACCTATATCCATCTGATAGAAGGATATGTCTCAAAAGCAACCTATCGCCAGTCCGACGAAGAACTGAAAAAGCTCATAGAACTTTCCGAACTCGAAGAGAGCAATGTATATGTTGACACTCTCATCTCCCCATCCTACACCTCCGCAATAGCACAGGTAATGCAGCTGCCCGGCATCTCCGGGATGGAAAACAATCTTACTCTTTTTGAATATGAAAAGGAAAACATAAAGGAACTTTGCCAGATTATTGACAATTATGCACTGGTCAGGGCCGGCAGCTTCGATATATGCATCTATGCCACCTCGTCCAGGGCCATTAACTTCAAACAGGGAATTCATGTCTGGATAAAACCGACCGACTCGGAAAATGCTAACCTGATGATACTTATATCCTATATCATCCTGGGCCACCCGGACTGGAAAAAAGGATATATCAAGATTTTCAGCCTGTGCAGGGAAGACGAGAAGAAACAGACATGGGATCAGATAACCCGGCTTATCCATGAAGGGAGGCTTCCCATATCGGACCGCAATATTGAAATAATCTCCCTGAAGGAAAATATTAACCCAAAAACCATCATAAATGAGAAATCGGTCAATGCCGGACTGACACTCGTGGGTTTCAGGGAAGAAATGGTTAAACAGCACGGCGAAAAAATATTCGGAGGCTACGATAACATTGGTGATATTGTGTTTGTCAACGCAAACAAATTCAAGGAGATCATATGATGCCCGGTGACTTCCGGCCGCCAAACATCATGAATATAAATAATAAACGCGTCCGCCTGCTCAATAAGGAAAATTTCGGCGAGGGACCGGTGGTATACTGGATGAGCCGTGATCAGAGGGTGAATGATAACTGGGCCCTGCTGCACGCCCTGGCCCTTGCATCCGAAAGGAAAAGGAAGGTGATGGTGGTATTTGCCCTTACGGGAGAATTCCCCGGCGCTTATCTGCGGCATTATGATTTTATGCTTCGGGGACTCATGGAAGTTGAGAAAAGGCTCTGTGAAAAAAATATTGATTTCAGACTGCTTACCGGGCGTCCGCCAGAAACGCTGGGTCAGTTTCTTGCGCAAATCAGGGCAGGTGCCCTGGTGGGGGATTTTGACCCTCTCCGGATAAAAAAACTCTGGAAAAAGGAATTGCTGGCCCGCATTTCCATTCCTTTTTATGAAGTCGACGCGCACAATATCATTCCCTGCTTCCATGCATCCGGTAAACAGGAGTTTGCCGCCTATACCTTCAGGCCAAAAGTCAGACGGCAGTTTGACGAATTCATTGAAGAGTTTCCCGGGGTACAAGCCCTGCCGGATAAAGGAAGGGCTGTTTTGGCGACGGACTGGAACAAGGTCATGGAATGGACAAGCAGCAATGTCGATCCCGGGGCCGGGAGACTGGATCAGCCCCTTCCGGGGGAAAATGCTGCCGGAAGGATGCTTGAAATTTTTATAAATGAAAATATTTCCCGGTACCACAAAGAAAGAAATGATCCGAATTCGGGGGTCGTATCAAACCTCTCCCCTTACCTCCATTTCGGCCATATCTC
>SKQJ01000325.1 GCA_007119075.1 Bacteroidales bacterium
GATCCCTGGCACTGACATTTCCGTTCCAGTGGGCAAATATGTACCTGTCGGCCGAAAAACCGCCCTCATTCATAATGAGCGGCCGCAGGCTTATGCCGTCCAGTGGATGCATGGTATGGCAATCTATGCCTGCCAGGTCTGCGAGCGTGGGAAGAATATCTATTGCCCCTGAAATCTCTTCAATTACGGCTCCTGCACTTATGGTCCCCTTCCATTGCACAAAAAGCGGAGAGAGGACGCCCCCCTCATCGGTCGACCCTTTTCTGCCTTTCATGCCGCCGTTCCAGCGGAAGCTGTTCGGGCCGTTGTCATTCATAAAAATGACTATCGTATTATCCTCCAGCCCTAATTCTCTGAGGGCACCGGTGACCCTGCCGACGTTCCAGTCGATATTCTCACACATTGCAAGAGCAGCCCTGGTAAATTCAATGTCTTCGGCATACCGGTCATCCGTATACATATCCAGCTCCATCTCACTGAATTTGTCATACCACCGGTCGGGGACCTGCATCGGTGTGTGGGGAGTTATCTGTGCGATATAGACCAGGAAAGGGTTTTCCCGGTTTTCCCTGATAAACTCGATTGCCCTGGAGGTTATGTCATCGGGAACATAGCCCTGGCCCTGCACAATTTTTCCGTTATGTTCGAGCGGGGGACTGAAATAGTCGCCCCAGTGGCCCGAACAGAAACCGTAGAACTCATCAAATCCCCTGCCGTTGGGATGGTACGGGTATTGCATGCCATTGTGCCATTTCCCGAAAGCCGCGGTGGCATACCCTGCTTCCCGGAAGATGTCGGCAAATGTTGTCTCGTCCAGGCTCATCCGTTCGCCGCCCTCTGAAGTATCGAAGACTCCCGACCGGGTATGATACCGTCCGGTAAGCAGGTCGGCGCGGGTAGGGGAGCAGACGGGCTGTACGTAGAAATTGCTGAATTGTGCCCCGTTTTGTGCCAGTGCGTCAATATTCGGAGTCTGAAGGTTGGTATTGCCATGCAGGCTTATATCGCCCCAGCCCTGGTCGTCGGTAATAATGATCACGATATTGGGCTGACGGCTGCCATCGCCCTCCGGGGAGCAGGCCGGCAGTCCACCAAAACAGAGAGCCGCTCCGGCACCGACCAGGGGAAGTAATCCGGGGGCGGTAATCCGCTGGCAATTCTTATTCATGAACCCATTTGTTTATCCAGGGATCGCCCGTTTTCTCCTGGTAATATTTTATCCTTTCCTTCATTTCTTCGAGGATCCCGGCATAGTCAGGGCTGAAGGCCAGGTTCACAGTTTCATAAGGATCCTCAGCCATGTTAAACAATTCAAATTTTGGCCTTTCAAGGTAATCAGCTACCGGCCGCTTCCCGTAAGTGTCAATATCCGATTCAATGATGTATTGCCATGTGGATGATTCCCATAAATCGCTTGCGTGCGGATAGCTCAGTCCGCTTGCAATATTCCATATCAGCTTGAAATCCCTGTTCTCTACAACCCTCATCGGGTAGTACATGGTTATTTCATGAAATGTGTGAGATGCGAATATCTCATCATAGCCCGCGGCATCAGGTTTACGAAGCACCGGAAGGAATGTCCTTCCATGAAAATTATCATGGCGGGCCGGTACCGCCCAGGATGGTTCGACGGGAAGACTTTTCCGGTATGCGAGCTCATTTTCAAGCGCTCCTGCCAGATCCAGGATCGTGGGTGTCAGATCGGCCCAGGTTACCATGGCCTGAGTTACCGTTCCGCCGTTATCCCCCCCTGGCATTTTTACAATGAACGGCAGCCTCATGGCTGGATCATACAGGTTGGTCTTTGCCCCGTGAAAAGCAATTCCGTTGTCGGAAAGATACATCACAACCGTGTTTTCCCACAACCCTTCTTCCTTCAGTATCTCAAAAAGTTTTCCTATGCCCTGGTCCATGCGGGCGACGGACTGGTAATACTGTGCCAGCTCTGCCCGGGTTGCCGGGGTGTCGGGCAGGTACCAGGGAACTTCCACTTCATCCGGACTGAAATGTGTTTCTGTTATCCCTTCGTAACCCTCATCCCTGTTTCCGAACCTGTCGGGCCTGTACGGATCGTCTTCCACCACGCCGCCGCCCCTGTGGGGGTCGCTGGTGCAGAAATAGAGGAAGAAAGGGTTATTCCGGTTGGAGTTCAGGAAAGCCCGGCTGTTTACGGCCATTTCATGCGGATTGCGCTGGTTACCGGGTATGACATTTTCGAAGAAATAAACCGATTCAGGGGCAATATGGTATTTTCCGATCCTTGCAGTGCTGTATCCGTTGTCTGCGAGAATTACAGGAAGGCTTCTTATATTTTCAAATGTGCTGAAATGATGAAAAGAGTGTTCATGGCCGTATTGTCCGTTAGCATGGTTATAGAGCCCGGTAAGTATTACCGACCGGCTCGCGCTGCAGGAGGCCGAGGTGCAGTATGCATTGGTAAACCTTATTCCCTCCCCGGCAAGCGCATCAAGGTTGGGTGTTTTGATCGACGTATTGCCGTAACATCCCAGGTCATCAAGACCGTGGTCATCCGAAACTATCATGACGATGTTGGGCGGCCGGTCAACCTGTGCCTCGTTCACTGCCGGAAATGCCGCCGCAAGGACCGAAAGCGGCAGTACCTGTATAAGCTTGCTGTTAAAAAGATCCATAATATGATTTTTATTGTCGGCAGGGTTTTTTAAATAGTTTAATTCACGTGCGTTTTATTCCCCGGAAGGGGATAAAGAACTGTCATTCGAGAGGACCGTGTTTTTTCGGCAAAATCCGGTCAGAC
>SKQJ01000178.1 GCA_007119075.1 Bacteroidales bacterium
CCGCTTGCCTGAAGGATTTTACTTTATCAGGGAAAAGGACTTAAACGGCAATGTGTTAAAAACAAGCAAACTGGTTGTTTAATCCTGTAATCCGGGCCGGCCGGATCGCTTTTCAGTGCCGCTCCGACCGAAAAGACCCGGTAATGCCATCTCCGACCGAAAAGACCCGGTAATGACTACTCCCGACCGGCAAGACCCGGTAATGCCATCTCCGACCGGCAAGAACCGGTAATGACTACTCCCGACCGGCAAGAACCGATAATGACTACTCCCGACCGGCAATTCCGCCGGTGATCCTGCCGGTAAGATCAGCAAAATTAATATTGTTGAAATTTCCTGAGCTCATCATCAGCAGGTTCCTGTTTTTCCATCCCATAGACAGCAGATCATTTACAAGCTTTCCGGAATCGGTATATACCCGAAGCTCCGGACACGCAAAAGCCCGTCTCACCATTTCAGGGCTCAAAGACGGCAGGCGCTTTAATTCAAGCGTATGCGGATTAAAGTAAACCATGGGAGTGCCTGCGCCATCCAGGGTCCCTTTATAATATTCAAGGAAATTAGTGCTGAGGCTGGAAAATGTATGCAGCTCCATACACGCGGCAAGGTGCCTTTCCGGAAATTGCTCGCCCACAGCTTCCACCGTAGCCTTAAGCTTCGAGGGAGAATGGGCAAAATCACGGAAAACGGCTGTATTTTCATTCTGTGAGATCAATTCCAGCCTGTTCGAGGCACCTGGAAATGAACCTATTGCGGAATAAAATTCATTGTCTCCGACTCCAAGCTGATGGCAAAGCTTCCTGGCGCCTTCTATATTTACCAGGTTATGCCTGCCAAAAACCTTCAGGGGGATCTGCCGGCCATCGCCTTCAAGCAGGGTAATCCCTTTTCTGATTATATGAGCGGGGAGCCCGTAGGGCATTTTTGTTATTTTGTTTCCCGACTCATTGACAACTTTTACCACCTCTTCATCGTCAGTGCAGTATACAAGACTGCCGCCGGGTTCGATCAGGTTTATGAATTTTATGAATTCCTCGCGGTATCCCTCCCATGTTGGAAATACATTTATGTGATCCCAGGAGATACCGCTTAAAAGGGCCAGGTGGGGACGGTAAACATGAAACTTTGGCCGCCGGTCAATCGCAGATGTGAGATATTCATCGCCCTCCAGTATCATCAGCCTGGCCCGGTCACTGAGCTTTACCATAACATCAAACCCTTCGAGCTGGGCGCCTACCATATAGTCGGCATCGATGCCCGCGTGTTTCAGGATATGGAGCAGGATAGCGGTTATAGTCGTCTTTCCGTGGCTTCCGCCGATTACTACCCTTGTTTTCTCCTTCGAGTGTTCATACAGGTACTCGGGATAGGAATATATCCTTATGCCAAGATCGGCGGCCCTTTTGAGTTCCGGGTTATCTGCCCTTGCGTGCATGCCGAGAATGACGGCATCGGGTCTTGAATCCAGTTTCTCAGGAAACCATCCCGTTGCTTCAGGCAGCAGGCCGTAGTTCGAGAGCCTGGTCCTTGATGGTTCGAAAATCTCATCGTCCGATCCGCTGACAATGTATCCCCTTTTTTTTAGTGCAATTGCCAGATTGTGCATCGCACTTCCACCGATAGCTATAAAATGGATCCGCATTCGAAATAACCAGTTGTTTAGAATTGAAAATCAGGCCTGTCTGTGACCGAGCTTATAATGGAGGCGCTGTGACGGCATACCTTTTCCACAGAGAGCAAAAGTAATTAATTATTTATATTTACCTTTTTTAACCCCCCATTTCAGATGAAGCTATTTGCGGTAAACATTACGAATTTCAAGGTCGACGGCGGCTCAATGTTCGGGGTAGTCCCGAAGGTTTTATGGGAGAAACGATATCCGGCCGATGAAAACAACCTTTGCAACTGGGCGCTGAGAAGTCTCCTGATAGATACGGGAGAACGGGTAGTGCTTATAGACAACGGCTTTGGCGACAAGCAAAGCGAAAAATTCCTGAACCGGTTCCATCTGAATGAAAACAGGGGCCTTGAGAGCGCCCTGGGCGAACACGGGTACAAGACCACAGATATAACTGATATGCTGATAACCCACCTGCACTACGACCATTGCGGCGGGGGCGTCAGACAGGCTGATAGCGGCACGGGCTATGAGCTGACCTTCCCGAACGCCGTTTACCTGGTAAGCAAAACGCAATGGGAAAATGCGATGAATCCGAACAGCCGGGAAGCGGATTCTTTTCTCTCTGAAAATCTCATGCCAATGCAGGAAAGCGGCCAGATGAAACTGATCGAAAAAGACACCGCTATCTTTCCGGGCCTGCAGGTCAGGATATATAACGGGCACACTGCCGGTCAGCTTATTCCTTTTATAGATGCAGGAGATTCCATAATAGTTTTCGCGGCCGATCTTCTTCCTTCAACGGCTCACATTCCCCTGCCCTATATTATGAGCTATGATGTCGAACCGATTCTTACCCTCCGGGAAAAGGAAGAATTCCTCGATGAAGCCGAAAGAAACAATTATATCCTTTTCTTTCAGCACGATCTGTATCATGAATGTTGTACGCTGCAGCGGACACCCGGCGGGATCAGGGTAAAGGAGACCTTTTTGCTTAGCGGGAGATTTTCCCGGGCATAAGTCCCCTATATTCCCCGGGGCCCGAGCGATCCGGGCAATGCAGCGCTTCCCGTCATCATAACCGGGGATGTTCCCGTGGCGGTGCGACCGGGCAACTCAAGGCAAGTGCCTTCCCCACCTGCGGTGACCATCAGGCCG
>SKQJ01000439.1 GCA_007119075.1 Bacteroidales bacterium
CGCATCAGCGGATGATTCCCGGTGCGGCTCCCGGTTGCCCGGCACAGCACTTGTTGTAATCGACATGGCAATCAGCAATAACATTATGGTTTTTATTTTTTCCATGATAAATATAAATTAAACAGTTGTTCTCTGGTTCTCTCCCCGGTGTTGTCCGGGACCGGGATTCCCGGATTTATCCAAAGAAAAGTCCGGCGATAAAGATGCCGGCAATGACTGCGGTGAGATCGGCAAACAGTCCGCAGCCAATAGTGTACCTTGTGTTGCGTATGCCTATTGCACCGTAATATACGGCAACGGTATAGAATGTCGTTTCGGTGGATCCCTGGAAAGTTGCGGCCAGGCGGCCCACAAATGAATCCACGCCGTAATGGTTGAAGGCTTCTATCATCATGCCCCTTGCGCCGCTGCCGCTCAGGGGTTTCATGAATGCGGTAGGGAGGGCGCCGACAAACTCGGTATCAACCCCAAATAATCCCACCGTCCAGCCGATTGCTGAAACAATAATGTCCAGTGCGCCGGATGCCCTGAAAACCCCGATGGCAACAAGCATTGCCACCAGGTAGGGGATTATCCTGACGGCGACCTGGAATCCTTCTTTGGCTCCTTCGATGAACTGTTCGTATACATTGATCTTTTTTCTCCATGCCAGGAAAATGAACAGTACGATTATTGTAAAAAGCAGCAGGTTTCCGGCAAAGGTGGAGACAACTCCTATTGTTGCCGATGCCATATTGCTGAATGCCCAGATGATAAGCCCGATCACAAGCGACAGGCCGCCGACATAGCCCAGGACTACCCTGTTGAAAAGATTTATCCGCTGAATTGCGGAAACTATCAGGAGACCGGCAATGGTGGAAAAAAAGGTGGTGAGCATTATGGGAAGAAAAATGTCGGCGGGATTTGCCGCATCCATCGCCGCGCGGATTGCCATGACCGATACCGGTATAAGTGTCAGCCCCGATGTATTCAGGACTATGAACATTATCTGGGAATCAGAGGCTTTATCCTTGTCGGGATTGACTTCCTGCAGCTCCCTCATGGCCTTTATTCCGAGGGGAGTCGCGGCATTGTCAAGCCCCAGCATGTTTGCGCAGATATTCATTGTCATCGAGCCAAAGGCAGGGTGATTTTCAGGGAGCCCCGGGAATATCCTTTTAAAAAAGGGCATTACCAGACGTGTCATGCCCGAAACCGCACCTCCTTTTTCCCCTATTTTCATTATTCCCAGCCACAGGGCCATCACCCCGATCAGATAAACTGCAATGTCGACGCTGATCATAGCCATTTCAAAGGTGCTTTCCACCATGGCAACGAAAACATCCCTGTCGGCCTCGGTAAAAACATAGCCCAGCAAAGGCTCAAGATATCCCCCGAACATATAGCCCAGAACCCTTATAAGGGCCACCAGCATTGCGACAAGGAAAAAACCGATCCAGATATAATTAAGGGTCATTTTCAGGTAAGGGTCTGTCGGGCCGTGTTATAAAATCAATTCACAGCATCATTGCGAATTATTCCGGGCAATAACGCGTCGGCAATTTAATAAAAAAAGAGGGAAAAAAAATATGATGCCTGTCGGTTGCGATGCCAGGGCTGTTCCGGGTATGCCGGGGAGACTGATTGTGGCTGCAACAGGATTATGTTCCGGTCATCTGCCATGGCCTCCGGGAGGCATGTTGCCCACAGACTCTGTGACAGAAAAGAACTCCCTCACCTCTGGAATATCGGATGACAGGGCTTCTTTGAGAGGTCCCTCAAATGCAACCTGCCCTTTGTTAAGGAAGACTACCCTGTCGGCAACCCTGAGAATGCTTGAAATTTCATGGGTTACAAGAACTATGGAAATTCCCAGCTGATCCCTGAGATTCAGGATGAGATTATCGAGCGATTTCAAAGAAAGAGGATCGAGCCCCGCTCCGGGTTCGTCGCAAAACAGCAATGGAGGATCCATGGCAATAGCCCTTGCAAGGGCTACCCTTTTAAGCATGCCCCCGCTGAGCTGGGAGGGATAAAGGCCATATGCCTCCTTCAGGTTCACCAGTCCCAGCTTCATTATCACTATATCGTCAATAAGCTGCCTGGGAAGATTGCTCTGGTGTACCAGCGGCATCGCAACATTTTCTGCCACCGTCATGGAAGTCAGCAGAGCCCCGTTCTGGTAAAACACACCCATCTGGTGATACATCTCCTCCATCTCCTTTTCAGGCAGCGAGGATATCTCCTTTCCGAGAACCCACACCTGTCCCCGGGTTACGGGAAGCAGTCCGAGCAAGTGCCTCAGGATGGTCGTCTTGCCGGAACCGCTGCCTCCGAGTATAACCGTGATCTCCCCTTTGAGGGCAGAAAAACAGACGTCACAGAGGACATCCCTGTCATCATATTTTGCATATAAACCTTCAACTTCAATAACTTTTTCCATTTCCGGAAATTAATATCAGTAAAAAATCACAGCCATTAAGCTGTCAGCCAGGATGACAAGGGAAATCGAAACAACGACGGACTGGGTTGTGACCCTGCCGACCCCCTCGGCGCCCTTCTCTACCCTGAAACCATAAAAGCTGCCGGTGAGCACTATGATAACGGCATAAACCTGGCTTTTTATAAAGGCAGTTACCAGGTCTTTGTTCTGCATTATGGCGTCCATGCGGGAAATGAATATTTCTGGCGAAATATCCAGGCTGTAATAAGCCGCACTGGCGCCACCGGTGATTCCCGCCACATTGGAAAGTATTATAAGAAGGGGAATTGTAAAAAGACTGGCGTAAAGCTTCGGCACAACAACATACCTGACAGGATCCAGCCCCATGGTCTTCAGCGCGTCGATTTCGGCGGTCACCCTCATCGTGGCTATCTCCGCCGCGATAGAGGATCCGCTTCTTCCGGCCACAAGGACTCCGGCAATAAGGGGTCCCATCTGGCTCATTACGGCAATTACGATCAGGTCGACAATGAAGATATCGGCACCGAATTCACGAAGATATTGGGAAGACTGCACCGCCATTACAAAGCCGATGGCAAAAGACATAATAATTATAATGAACGCGGCATTCACGCCTATATGGACCGACTGCCTTACAAAATCTCCTTCCCGGGTGGTTTTGGTCTTGAAAAGGTCGGCTACGGCCCAGTATAATACATCGGCTGCGAGTACAATGAACCCGTAAAGATAAGAGGTCACAAAACTGTATGTGCTTCCTCCTACTGCCTCCGTAATCTCAAATTCCCTTGCCGGTTTTTCCTCAATATGAGTATCGGAACCGAATAATTCGATTTTGTTCTTGACATTTTTGTTTGCTCCTTCAAATTCGATCCGGGGTATCCTGTCGGCTATTTTTCTCTGTAAATAAAGGAGCGCCGTAACACCGGCACTGTCAATATCGTCAAGCTCTTCCAGGTTAACGGTCAGTTGAGGGAGCTTAAGGGTTCGAAGGGCTCTTAAAGCTGCCCTTGAAAAATCACCGGCATCATCAACCTTGAGGCTTCCTGAAATGAAAAGGGTGTTATCGTTCAGCCGGCATCTTGTATGGCCGGTTTCAAGAACTTTTATGGTTTTAGTGCTGCCGGATGACTGCATGAAATGAATTTGATGACCGGTTCGGAAATTATCTGATATCCGCCAGAATTGAACCGGAGAACTTTCCCAGTTCATCGATGAAGATTTCGCTTATCGCAGCGGCAAAAAGATTAAGGTTTTTATCTTCCAGTACCTGTTTCCTGTCAGCCCTGTGATTTAAAACTGTCTCACCGTTGCCAAATTCTCTCAGAGCGTATTCAAGGCTCAGCCTGGCATAGTATTCTCTCCCGTCCTCAACCAGAACCATATGATGGATAATGGTTTCCATAATATAATCGGGTTCAAGGTTAAGCGACGGACGGGTATAAACGGTCCTGAAAATATTGTGTTCATTCATGAATTCGGTAAGCAGGGAGGTCAAGCTCTGTTCGGGCCTGACAGCCCACTGGTTGAAAGAAAAATACCTGATCTCATGGGTTCTTTCCCGCAATGCGATCTGGGTGGTTGCATATGCGGGGGAGATTTCAACCGTCCTGATCAAAAGAGATTTCTGAACAGGAGATTCATCTTCGAAATTCACTTCAAGTCCCGGGGGATAATCAAGGATATAGAATCTGGCAGGCATTGACCTGCGTCCCAGGCAGCCTGTCAGAATAAAAGCCGAACACAGGATCAGTATCAGAGTTCTTGTCATATTCATAATTAATACCGGGACAATTCCCGGATTTCAGGTTGGCAATAAAAAAAGTTTATTAAGTTAATCAATATTCCGCTAAAAATCAAACGGGTCCTGTTTTCTAATTTCCGCTCAGGTTCCTGTCAGGGGCGTTTCTGTGATTTTGCCCCCTTATCAGGACGGATGGATCCGTGCTGATCTTTCTTGTTGCATCATTGAGGTTTTCAAGGGTATACTGCAGCAGGTCGAGGTTGTTGTTCAGGCGGGAACTGCTTGCCTCAAAGTCAATCTCCATATCTGCAAGCAGATTCTGCGTGTGCCCGGCTGTTGCGGCGATATTTTCAATCAGCTCCTTCAGGTTTGCCTGCCTGACGGACAGGGAGATTTCTCTCAGGTTGCCAAGCACTTCGGCTAGATCTTCCCCCTCCATTATTTCATTGAACCTGTGCATCGATGAGGCAAAATCTGTAGCAGCATTGTTTACCGTTCCGGAAATGCTGCTGATCGCGATGACTGTTTCCCTGAAGTCTTCCCTGTTTTCAGCCAGCATTGCGTCAAATTCCTGCATGGTGGTATTTGAATTTCTTGCAAGAGTTGCAATGTTTTCCGCCGCCTGGGTAAAATTTTCAAGATTTGCCGGCTGAGTGAATCCCATGAGGTTGTTAAGTATTTCCTCGAGCTTGAATGCCATTACTTCTGCCCGGCCGCTTATATCGACAGCCATGGTCGATCCCGGGTCAATAAAGCTTTCGGGGGACAGGAATCCGGACTCCGGTGTGCCGCCCCGGATCTCGATCGCCTTCATGCCGGTAATACCCACTGCAGCAATATCGGCTACCGCATCTTCCTTGATGGGAGTGTCGGGGTCTACTGTAATTTCAAAGACCACGGTATTGAAATCCCGCGGATGAATGCTTATGTCCTTTACCGATCCCACGTTTATGCCGAGATATTTAACCGGACTGCCTACCTCGAGTCCGGTGACGGAAATATCCCTGTAGGCAATATAGTATGTGTCTTTTGGCTCAAACAGGCCCCGGCCCGTGAACCAGCCAATTATGAGCAGCAGGAATGCTCCGCTGACAATAATAAATATGCCCAGCCTGATGTTTTGTGATTTCCTGTTCATTGGTATGATATTTAATTTGTAGTTATCTGGTCTGAGACCTGCGTATCAGGCTTTACTGCCTGAGCGCCTTCATTAAACGGTATTACACCGTAGATTATTTTGATTCCCTGATGCCTGTAGGCCAGTATATTACGATTGAGGTGCCATGTTGAGACACTATTTAATCAAATTTAACTCTTTAATCTGTAAAAACCTTGTCCATTGGTTCAGAAATTCAGATCGAAGGGGTGGGTTGATCCGAATTAAAATTGAGGGGGATTTCGGCTTTATTGCATATATTTGACTGCTGAAATTTTAACCATTAAACCAAATTTTATATTATGAAAAAAAGTATTTTGATTATTGCGGTCCTTATCGGGGCACTGGTCAGCGGCTGCAATACCGTCGGCCAGTCCGGCGCAGGGGAAAATGAGTATTCGAAAATCATCGCTGCAAAGATATACATCTCGCCCGAGCATATCGATGAATTTAAAGAGCTGTTCAGGGAGCTGATCCATTTCACCCTGCAGGAGCCGGGGTGCACCGGGTATGAACTTTTCCAGGATCCCTATGATCCCACCAGGTTTCTGGTTTTCGAAACCTATGTTGACCAGGCGGCGGTAGATGCCCATTTCGCGGCTCCGTATTTCGAAGAATACGGAGAAAAGATCGGCCGACTGGCTTACAGGCCTGCCGAGATTGTGGTATATGACGTAGCGGGCGAAACCAGACCTTAGATAAACCGTGCCTCCCATCATATCGCCCCGGCCCGGTCGGGGATCTGATTGTTTTGCACCGCAGGTTATGTGACCGGAATATCATAGGCATTCAACTTTCAATTAAACATTAAAACAGAAAAGATAATGAAGGCGATCATGCTTACCGGTTTGAGAAAAATGGAAATAAGGGAGGTTCCCGATCCTGAAATTGCCGGACCCGGTGATGTAAAGATAAAGATGAAAGTTGTCGGTGTGTGCGGATCAGACATCCATTACTATCTGAATGGCAGGATAGGCAGTCAGATCGTTGATTTTCCCTTTACACTCGGGCATGAAGGGGCAGGCGAAGTTGTGGAGACAGGGGCAGGGGTAAGGGGTGTGAAACCCGGTGACCGGATTGCGATAGAGCCGGCAATGCCCTGCATGGAGTGCGACCAGTGTGTTGCGGGCAGGCCCCATACATGCCGTAAATTAAGGTTTCTGGGCTGCCCCGGACAGGCAGAAGGGTGTTTGTCCGAGTATATCGTTATGCCGGAATCAAGCTGTTTTCCTGTTCCGGATAATATGAGCTACGATGAAGCGGTTATTTCCGAACCCCTGGCCATCGGGGTTTATTCGGTCAGGCAGGCTTTGCCTGTGAAAGGCATTTCGGCAGGGGTGCTGGGTTTCGGGCCCATCGGAATGAGCGTAATGCTGGCTGCCATCGCAGGCGGTGCCGACCGTGTATTTGCCACTGATAAAATAAACGGCCGTGTTAAAATGGCATCAAAAACAGGTGCCGTATGGTCGGGAAATCCAGACGCCGAAGATGTTGTCGGTAAAATTATTGAGCGGGAGCCCGGCGGGCTGGATGTGATTTTTGAATGCTGCGGCAGCCAGGCGGCGATGGATCAGGCGGTCGATCTTGTCAAGCCGGGGGGCAGGATCATGATAGTAGGGATACCCGAATTTGACAAATGGTCTTTCAGTGCCGACAAGATTCGCCGCAAGGAAATCAGACTGATAAACATACGCAGGCAAAATCATGCCCTGGAAGAAACTCTCGAGCTGCTTTCTTCCGAAAGGATAGGTATAAAACCAATGATAACCCACAGGTTTGATTTCGGTAATGCCGGGGAAGCTTTTGAGCTGGTGTCAGGTTACAGGGACGGAGTAATGAAGGCAATGATCGATTATGCACATTAACCTTCTGGCCATACCCGTTATTGCAGCGGCACTCCTGATGTTCGCGCTGGGTATGATCACCAGTTCCCACCGTTCCGTTCCCGGAGTGAAGTACTTTTCGCTTCTGATGTTTTCGGGTGCAGTCTATTCATTATTCTACTCACTCGAATTGTTGTCGTCCGAACCCGTTTTAATGGAGCTCTTCTATAAGCTCCAGTATTCGGGAATACCCTTCATTCCCGCCTTTTTTGTCCTTTTTGCAATATGTTATTCCCGGAATGCAGATCTCCGTAATCCCCTGCTTTTGATCCCGGTTCTCGGATTTCCGGCGGCGACTGCGCTGGCCGCCTTTTCGAATGACATCCATTCTTTTTTTATCCGCGATGTTTATGCTGATACCGGCGGTGCCTTTCCGGTACTGGTTTTCACGCCCGGGCCCTGGTACTGGATCCATCAGGTTTACGCGATAATAGCCCTGCTATCCGGCATTTTTCTATTGTTCAGGATGTATATTTTATCAGGTCCGGTATTCCGCAAGCAGACGGGCATTATCCTGGCCGGATCGGTTCTTCCCTTCGTGGTATATATTCTATACCTGACGGGGGTGTTTCCTGCCGGACTGGATGCAAACCCTTTTTCCTTTGCGTTTACGGGGATAGTGATTTTTGCAGGAATTTCCCGTTACAAACTGTTCTCCTTTGCTCCTCTTGCCCGCAATATGCTTTTTGACAGCATGTCCGACGGGGTAATAGTGCTCGACAGCTATTTCCGGCTTGCTGACATAAACAGGCCTGCGACCCGTTTCTTCGGAGTCAGTAACCGTGATACGGGAAAGCCTTCCGGTGAAGTCTTCTCGGAATGGCCCGAAATAATCTCAAATATGACCGGCAGGGAAAAGACCAGGCGGTTCGAGATATCACGTATTACCGATGAGAGGGTTCTTTTCCTTGAATGCCTGTTCTCCCCGCTGGTTGATGAACATAAAAAGGAACGGGGCCAGATGCTGGTTGTGCATGATGTCACCCGGCAGAAAAAGGATGAAATTGACAGGGAGCAAATAGAAGAGAAGTTCCGGATTATTTATGAGAATGCTCCGGTGGGACTGTTGTATTTCGATAAAAACGGGGTGGTTGAACTTTGTAATGATTATTTTTTGCGGATTCTTGACGTGGACAGGGACAAAGTGACCGGAATGAGCTTGTGGCAGCTTTCCGACAAAAGGATACAAGAGCTTTTAGGCAGGGTCTTCAGGGGGCAAAGGGCGATTTTTGAAGGGAAATATTCTCTGGAAAAAGAGAACGGGGCAGTTTATGTAAAAGGAATTTTCGAGCCGCTGATCTCAAGGGGCAATGAGGTTGAGGGCGGTTTGTGCATAATGGAGGATATATCGGCCCGCAAGGCTGCTGAAAACAGGATCAAAAGCGCCAATGATGAGCTGAAACGCTCCAATGCCGAAAAAGACCGCTTCTTTTCAATTCTCGCCCACGACCTTAGGAGCCCATTCACTGCCTTTCTCGGCTATACCGGTTTCCTGGAGGAAAGCATCGATAAAATGCCGGTGGAATCTGTCAGGACCATAGCCTCATCAATGAAGGAGGCTGCGAATAATCTGTACGGACTTCTTGAAAATCTTCTTCACTGGTCGCGCATCAAGCAGGGACTCATGCACCATGTGCCCTCCGGATTTGCTCTTAACAGTAAAATCCTCGGATGCGTGGAGCCCCTGTTGGCCTATGCCAACAACAAACTTATAGATGTCAGCTATAACATTCCCGAAGTATGCGCTGTGTTTGCCGATCCGCTGATGTTTGACACTATTGTCAGGAACCTTTTTACCAATGCCGTGAAATTTACCCCCAGACATGGCAGCATTGATATTACTGCCGGGGAGACAGCTGACGGTTATATTCAGATATGTTTCAGCGATACGGGTATCGGCATGGACAAGGAGACCATGGAAAATCTTTTCAGCCTCGATGTTAAAACCAGCCGTGCCGGCACGGAGGGAGAGCTGAGCTCTGGCCTGGGCCTGATACTGGTCCGGGAATTGATTGAAATCAACGGCGGCAGCATCAGGGTAGAGAGCGAAGAGGGCAGGGGCAGCCGTTTTTATGTCACATTAAAGAAATCAGACGCTTCCGGCAATTAATCTTTGAGAACCGCCATATTTTACCATGCGGTGATTCACTGATTGGTTGTTATCTTTGTATCTTTGAAAAAAACACTTCAACCAGCAGAACCGGGAAGCCGTGACCTGCTGGTAAAATTTAAGTACAAGGGTATATATGGCAGACATAATCAAAGTTAGTGATAAGAGGATCAGGTACTACCGGCAACTTCCAAAACCTTCCGAATTTGTGTCGGGATTGCCGGTATCTGCCGGCGGAAGGGAAGTGGTAAGCAAATCCCGTGATGAGATCACGGCCATTATCAGGAGGGAAGATGACCGCAAGCTCCTGATAACCGGTCCCTGCTCCATTCACGATGTCGACCAGGCAATTGAGCTTGCATGCAAAATTTCCCGGCTGGCCGGTGAGGTAGCCGACCGCTTCCTGGTGGTAGGCAGGTTCTATTTCGAGAAACCCCGTACCGTTGATGGCTGGAAAGGCATGATCTATGATCCCTATATCAATAATACCGGGGAAATTGAAAAAGGGCTCGGGATGGCAAGGAAGGTGCTGCTACACGCCGTAAGCGAATGCAAACTGCCTGCGGCTACCGAATTTTTGAACCCTTTCACTCCCCAGTATTATTCCGACCTGATATCGTGGACCGCAGTCGGTGCCCGTACAAGCGAAACCCAGCTTTACAGGGAGATGATGTCGGGCCTGTCCATGCCTGTCGGCTATAAGAACAGCACACGGGGTGATATCGATGTAGCAGTCAATTCGCTCATCGCCCTGAAGAATGAAACCTGTTTTATTGGCATCGATCAGTTTGGAAATGCCAGCGTGGTGGCCACAACGGGTAACGATACGGGCCACCTGATACTCCGGGGAGGGACCCGGCCCAATTATGACAGGGCAAGCATACAGCATGTTCACGATATCAGCGCTGGAAAGGGGCTGGTTAACGGATGTATAATCGATTGCAGCCACGGCAACTCGGGAGGCGATTACAGGAAACAGACGGAGGTTTTTGAAAACGTGATACAGCAGATATGTGACGGTAATGATTTTATCGTTGGACTGATGACTGAGACGAATTTCAGGGAAGGAAAACAAGCCCTGAAAAAAGACCTCTCCGGTTTTGACCGCTCCGCCCTTGAATGGGGGGTATCTATAACGGATGCCTGCCTGGGTTTCGATCAGACCAGGGAGCTGGTGCTGAGATCGGCCGATAAGCTCAGGAAAAGGTACAGCTAAAATTAGCGCTCCCGCAACCA
>SKQJ01000063.1 GCA_007119075.1 Bacteroidales bacterium
ACGTTCACGATGTGGGGAGCTACGGCGACCTGGATGCGCCAAACCGCGATTCATACATTCTCGACCCTTCCGTCAGGGGCAGGGAAATACTTCCCGGAATGGTAATGACAATAGAACCGGGCATCTACCTGATTGCCGATCGGCTGGATTACCTCCATGAGCTTTTCGGCCACATGGCTACAGCCGAGGAGCTGGACGCTTTCGCGGAAAAAGTTCGTCCCGTATATGAAAAATATGCGGGCATCGGCATCAGGATCGAAGACGATGTGCTGATCACAGGTGACGGCAACATTGTGCTTTCTGACAGTGCCCCGAAAACCATAGAGGATTTAGAGGCGGCTATGAAACGGATCAGGGGAGAGTAGAAGCCCAGAGGCCTTACCCGGGGCTCAGGACCAAACACACCCGACAGGTGCAGGCAGATCACGGTTACAGGGACATGGACAGGGCATTTTACAAATTCCTGAACCATTGAAGCATGGGAATCGGGACCGGTACAAACTCACCGTCAAAATAGGCTCCCGTGAAACCGAACTGGAAGGCGGCATTGGGCCGTGTATGCAACCGGATTCCCGGGACAAAAACCATCAGTGCCGGTGATCGTCTCGTGGTAACGGTTTCCACATAACGATCGGTACCCGTGTTATTGTCCCATCTCCATTCCCCTTCCGTGTAGGTACGGTAGGGCCCCGGCGGCATTATAAACGAGTCGAAAACAAGGCTGAAAGCGTCACTTATTTTCGCCATTCCTGCCAGTGAAAACAGTAAGCGGCCTTCCCTGAATTTTTCAACGGTATATCTGTCCCTTGCGGGGTTATAAGTTTCTTCCGAATAAAAAACCAGTCCATAGCCGGCAGAAAAATTTATATTACGTGACCTTGTCCCCTGAGTGATAGCGGCAAAAGGCAGCATCATACCGAAATCGGGCTGCGCCCACGAGCCGGTTCCCAGCAACCCGCCTATGGCAAGGCTTGTTTTTTCACCGAGCGGGCGACTGTATTTTGCTGTTCCTATAACCGGCATGGCAATCCATGATGTCATTACTCCCACACCAAAATTATCTGCAATACCAAACTGAAAATCGGGCCCGAATAAATTCCACTGAATATAATTGTCTCCTTTTCTGACCGGCAATCCGTTTGTTGTGAGGAAATACCTGGTGGCAAACATATCCTCGCCAATAAACGCCCTTTCACCTGGTCTTTCTTCTCCGATTTCCCTTATTTCCCTGATCTCATGTTTGGGAATGGCAACTTCGCCAAGGTTATCGGTAACAATGATAACCTCCCGCGCATCTTCATATATTATTACCCCGGAATAACTTGCGTTATCATTTTTGATTACCATATGCCTGATCCCGGATTCTTCATTAACCTGCTGTTCCTGCTGTTCCTGCTGTTCCTGGGCCAACATGATCCCTTTATTAAAAATCCCCGACACTGCCAGTAATAACCAGAAAAAAATCGATTTTTTCATTTTGTATGATTTTCATTTAATTCAAAAAAAATGGCCGGATCTAATTTACGGATGCGCGCCTGACAGGTCATCATTGAAAACACATTCTGGCTGTAGTGAAACCGGATTGAAAAATACAGTCAAATTTCACTTTTTCCAACTGATCAAATCCAGTGTAAATTTAATCCAACATTGATTACGTCAGATCAAAAATCACAAAAAAATCACAGCATTAAAAAAAATTAGAATTTTATTTTATATATTTTTGTATATATATCTGGATTTCTGCTTATTTACTGATAATCTTGAAGATGATGGAGTCAATTAAGGAAAAAACTTTCATATTGAACGAAAGCGGCAATCAAAACGGGCACGACACCGCATTTCTTGAAAAAAAATCAGAAACCTTCATAAATGTAAGAAGGCTCGATATTGACACCTCCGACTACACTGACCATGAAAATTACCAGTTTCTCTGGATAGCCGACGGGGTTGAAAATATCACTGTCGACCTTGAAACAATCCCATTCTACCAGAACACCATCCTGTTTCTGGTTCCTGGCAGAATTGTCAGCCTGAAATTTTCAGGAGAACCACCCACCGGCTGGATCCTGAGCTTTTCAAGGAATTTTTTCAAAAACCAGAACCTGGAAGGGCTTAACATTAAGAATGCCGATATCTTTCATACCTATGAAGAAATGCCCCGGATAGTGCTGAGCCCCAAAATAGGCGAAAGAATTCATTCGATAGCGGAAATGATTGCCGAGTTTGCCGGCTCCGAGATCCCAAACAAGGAAGTTGCAATCTCTGCTTTACTGAGGACAATGCTGGTATATTGCGACAGCAAATGCAATATAAAACCCGCTTTCGGAAGCAACAGGCAGGACCTTCACATCGTCAGTCTATTTAAACATCATGTTTCCCGGAATTTTTTGAAATACCACCGCGTTTCACACTATGCCCGGCTGATGAATATAACGCCGAAATACTTAAACCAGGTGGTAAAGCGCGTAATGGGAGTAACTGCCAAGTCAGTAATACAGGAACAATTGATTATCCAGGCAAGCAGGGATCTGAAGTTCTCTAGTGAAAGCATCAAGGAAATTGCCTTTAAGCTGGGATTTGCCGAATCCGAACATTTCAGCCATTTTTTTAAGAAGGGGACCGGAAAAACCCCTTCGCTGTTCAGAAATACCTGATCGATCAGGGGCTCCCTGCCTGGTGATCCTGCGGCAGGGTACCGGATTTGTTTAAACGGGAGTGTCTGCCCACCTGGCTGCCGCAGGTGTTTCGCCCTGAGCCCCCGGTCATCTG
>SKQJ01000223.1 GCA_007119075.1 Bacteroidales bacterium
ACGAACTGGGTCCAGCTTATGTTTAGCCTTCCGGGGAAATGCGATATATAGGTCCGCAGAATACTTTCATCAAACGAATCATGCCCTGCGGGCACGGGTGTGTGGGTCGTAAACAGTGTCGATGCCCTGACAACTTCAAGCGCCTGGGAAAAGACGAGCTTTTCTTCATTAATATAATAGCTGAGCCTTTCAATCCCTATAAAGGCGGCATGGCCTTCATTGCAGTGGAAGAGCGACGGACTGAGTCCCAGGGCCCTCAGCGCCCTTATGCCGCCAAGGCCCAGAAGCATTTCCTGCTTGAACCGGTTTTCCCAGTCGCCGCCATAGAGATGATGGGTAATGTACCTGTCCTGTTCCTGGTTTTCCTCGGTATTGGTGTCAAGAAGGAACAACGGTATGCGCCCCACATCGACCCGCCAGATCATGGCCTTTACCTTCCGGCCCGGCAGGACAATAAATGTGGTTATTGGATCGCCCTTATCACATCGCACAATCTTTGCAGGGATACGCGAAAAATCAGTAGGTTCGTATGTAGCTATCTGCTCCCCCCCGGCGGCAAGCTGCTGCCGGAAATACCCGTATTTGTAAAGCAGGCCGACCGCTATCATGTCAACCCTGGAATCGCTGGCTTCCTTCAGATAATCGCCCGCAAGGACACCCAGGCCGCCGCTGTAGATCGGGATACTGGTATGAAGGCCGTATTCCATGCTGAAATATGCTATCTGGGATACTTCCCTTGCAGGCTCCTTCAGATAATTCTGAAAACTTTCGTAAACACTGTCCATTTCAGTGAGAAACTCCTTGTCTTTTTCAAGCTCCATAAACCTGGAATAGCTCACCCGTTCGAGAAACCAGACCGGATTGCCTTCGGTTTTGGCCCAAAGGTCCTTGTCGATGCTGCATAAGAGGTTCCTTGCCCGGTCATTCCAGCTCCACCAGAGGTTTAATGAAATTTCTTCGAGGGCGGAGAGCCTTTCCGGCAATTTTTTATGCACCTGCAGGGTTTTCCATTTGGGTTCATGGATGGTATTCACCTTGTAGGCGTGCATTGCTGATTCGGCAGCTTCATGGACAGGCAGCTCCTTTATCCGGGGCCCGGCGTTTCTCAGAGCCTTGTCGTATGCCTCAAAATAATGGACGATCAGGGTTTCCCAGAGTGTGATCCTGGATATATCGGCGGCATTTTTCCTGATACGGTCAATTTCATTGTCAGGAAGCCCTGAAAACCCGGCCAGTCTGCCGGCGATCTGATCAACTACCTGCCGGTAATTATCGTCATCCCGCTGCAGGATATCGACAGAGATCCTTTCGCCATTGAACCGGTCCCTTATCCAGAGTCCGTAACCGGCCAGGTCGGTGGTAATTGTGGGAATACGGAATGCTATGCTTTCCATCGGCGTGTAACCCCAGGGTTCGTAATATGATGGAAAAACCGTGATGTCCATTCCGATCAGAACATCGTAGTAAGGCAGGTTGAAAATCCCATCGTTTCCGTTAAGATAGCAGGGAGCAAATATCACCTTCACCCGGTCTCCCTCTTCATTGTTGAGCCCGGCAGCCTGCAGCTTCTGGACTATCGGATCATATTCCCGGTCGTGCAGGTAGTGCGTAAGTATTTTGTCATCCGACGCATCGGGGCGGTTGCCGCTCTCAAGAAAATGCCGGAGATCCTTCCGGGGACCGATCTGGTTGGCGGGAACCAGTATGAAGGCAACCATCTCCTTCTTTAAAGCGGGATTATTCTTGAGGGCGGCCAGTGCATAAATGAACACGTCGATTCCCTTGTTTTTCATTTCGTATCTCCCGCTATGAGCAACAAAAATGGCATCTTCGCCGGGGGTTTTTTCGAGGACGGCTCCGGCAACTTTCCTCAGGCATTCACGGGCGGCATTGCGCTTGTTTTCCATCTGGCCGGGTGCCGGAAGAAAGCCGTCGTCGAATCCGTTAGGGGTCACCACATCGACGGCCTTGCCCAGAAAATGCCTGCATTCGCGGGCGGTCAGATCACTTACCGTTGTAAATACATCGGCATGGGAAGCGGCAAGCTTTTCGAGCGAATATTTGGAAACAATATTGAATTCCTTTGCCTTGGATGCGGCATCATATTTTTCGAACTCCTTGTAAAGCGGCTGGTAGTTGCCGGCAAGCGACCTGCCCATAACGGTGGCATGGGTGGTGAATGCAGTCGTGACAGAGGGAACGCGGTCACGCAGGTACAATATTCCCGATCCGGTCATCCATTCATGGAAATGAGCCAGGGTACGTTCGCCTGAGATAGTGTTGAATCTCACGAAACTTTCGATGAGCCGGCCCACGGCATAACCAAACAGCACCGGCTCGATGTAATCCCAGTGGCCCGAAATGGAATCGAGTTCAAATTTTTCCCACATATCCTTGAGTATCTTATCTTTCTGGGAAATGAAGGGCGTAAAATCTATGACAATTGCAAGAGGGCTGTCCTTGATATTCCATCTGCCTGTCCGTATCCGCAGCCCGTCGATCGCAGCAGCCTGCCTCCACGCCATGAATAATTCCTTGTCTTCAATAAATTCAGGGTTTTCAGTGTCCCCCCTCCATAGATCGGGCCCTATCAGGATATAATTATTGCCGATAGCTTTTTGTATCAGCCCTGCCTTGGTGGCGAGCACAGTATGTATGCCTCCGATTTTGTTGCATACCTCCCAGCTTACCTCGAAAATATAATCCGGTTTCAACTTCTGATCTTGCATCTTATTATATTAAATATTACGATTAATAGGTTATTTTCTGATGTTCACCAATGCCTGATGAGGGTTGCACACCGTCAAAAAACAGGGCCTCAGGCTTAAATTGTTTTTGATGAGGGTTTGTTACCGATCCCCGGCAAGCCCGGAAAAGGTTAAGCCGGCTTTCAGGCCGGCTGATTTTTGCTGCCGGATGACCCTGAAGCCTTGCCGGTGCTGTTCCCCGGGTCTTCAGCAGTCTTTCCAGGTTTCTTTCGTTCCTCTTGTTGCTTTCCGGAAGCAGCCTTTTTTTTGGAATCTTTTTCCACGGCCGGCTGTGCCTCCCTTGACACTCCCATCGAGGCGGCCGTTTTGCTGTGTGCCGCTCCTGTTGCCTGAACGACCGGTGCAGGAGCATGAGCCGCTTCTTCTTCTGCTACCCCGACGGGACCGGCTATCACAGGGGCGGCCTCCTGAAGCTGGTTGACCATCCGTTGCAGGTTCAGGATCATTTCTTCCTTCTCCTTGATTATTCTTTCCAGCCGGAGGACTTTTGTTTCCGTACTGCCGACAAGCTTTTTGAGGCGCCTGGTGAAATCACTCAATACATTCATGTAGTTGATAAATGCATCATAGGGCGATTCATAAGGATTGTAATGTTTGTGTACCTCATGTTCGGTAAAGACCTTGGTCGACATGTAGTAAAAATGGTCGCTAACCTGGAGGTAATGCCAGTCGGTAAGTATTCTGACATCGGATGTCTTTCGGACCAGTTCCCTGAGGGCATAAAGCTTTTTGAAGGCTTCATTCTGCATGTCATTGCCGAGCCATGCGGACAGGTCCTTTTCCTCATCAGCCCACGATGCAGGATAGGGGACATGAATTGATGCTGCCGGCTTGAAATCTGAAATAATTCCTGAGGGAACTGCGAATCTGAAATTTTTGCCCTTCAGTATCTCCCCGGGCAGGGCCCTGAAAAACTCAAAAATACCGGAATCGGCAGGATGATGGTCGCCGAAGGTTTCATACTCGACAAAAAGATTTATGATCTCGTCCCTGTTATCCGTTTTTTTAAGCCATTTTACATATTTTTCCGCGGTAAGCGGCCATTGATCCCAGCTTCTTCTGGAAAACCGGAAGGCGATATCATCGCTCAGGCTGGTATTTCTCAGCAGCACCCTGAGTTCCGGGTTCAGGGCATTCTGATAGAGATAGTTAGGGCTCTTCCATCCAAGGATATGCCTGGCCCCTTCGGAAAGCATCCCCTCAAAACCAAGGCTGCCGATTGTTGCCCCGATATCGTCGGAATATACCAGTTCGGTATTGCGGAAAACCTTTGGCTTCAGGCCGAACAGGGATTCTATCCGGTGACTGTGACGGGTTGCCTGGGCCCTGAATTCCTCCTCATCGGCAAGCGATACAAGCGAATGGGAATGAGTCTCGGCGAGAAACTCAACATTGCCGGTTGCAGCGAGCTTTCGGAAGCTCTCAAGCACTTCGGGAGTGTATAGCTCAAACTGATCGAGAGCGATTCCGGAAATGGAAAAGGCTATCTTAAACCGGTCGCCGAATTTTTCGATCAGTTCAAGCATCAGCTGGTTCGCCGGCAGGTAACACCTGAGCGCCATCTTCTTCATCACCGATTCATTTGCATAGTCATCGTAATAATACTCCGATGTCCCGATATCGAAAAACCGGTACCTTCTCAGCCGGAATGGCTGATGCACCTGGAAATATAAACAAATTGTCTTCATCATACTGGTTGCTTTTATAGTCTGCTTAACACCTCTTCATACACTTCCTTGACATGCAGGGCAGAATCCTCCCATTTAAGACTGTCAACCTCTGTTTTGCCATGTTTCCTGAACATTTCCGAAAGCCCGTCATAATGAAGGATGCCATAGATAGCGTCTGCCATGGCATCAATATCCCAGAAATCTATCTTGATTGCATGCCTGAGTATTTCGGAGACGCCCGACTGATGTGAAATAATAACAGGAACACTGGATTGCATAGCCTCGAGGGGCGATATTCCAAAAGGCTCCGACACCGACGGCATCACGTAAACATCGCTCATAAGGAACATCTGGGTAACATCACGGCTTTTCAGGAAGCCGGTAAAATGGAACCTGTCAGCTATGCCCAGGCTTGCGGCATGCCTGATCATGCGGGGAAACATATCACCGCTGCCTGCCATAACAAAATGCACGTCATTTGATTTTTTAAGCACCTTATTTGCCGCCTCGATAAAATATTCAGGACCTTTCTGAAGGGTTATCCTTCCCAGGAAAGTAACGATCTTGCCGTAATCCTGCTTTCGGAAAACCATGTCATCCTTTATCGCAGCAGGTTCAACTGCATTGTATACCGTAACGACCTTTGACGGGTCGATCCCGTACTTTTCTATGATCGTCCTGCGGGTAAGATTGCTTACGGCGATGATCTTGTCGGCAAGTTCCATTCCCCGCTTTTCTATTTCATATACGCCGGGATTTACGCTTCCGCCGCTACGGTCAAAATCGGTGGCATGTACATGGATCACCAGGGGCTTGCCGGAAGCTTCCCTTGCGGCTATCCCGGCCGGGTAGGCAAGCCAGTCGTGCGCATGGATAATGTCGAACGATTCGTCTTCGGCAATTACCCTGGCGATCAGGGAATAATTTGCTATTTCCTGGAACAGGTCAGGGCCGTATGTTCCGCTGAACTTAAAGCTGGCTATGTTTTCTGTGTTGAAATATATATTTGTGCCCGATTTGGTTTTTTTATCAATTTTGGCAAATTCCTCGGGCGACATATAGGGCATAATCCGGGAATGGATTTCCAGGAATGTCATTTCCTTTAAAAATCCCTGCATCTCAACATATTTTTTTCTTACCGGGAAGTTCTCCGCAGAAAGTAGCCGGAGCGTGGACTGGTCTTCGTCCCCCCAGGCCTTGGGGACGACAAAAATAACTTCCATTTCCGGAATATGCGACATTCCCTTTGTCAGCCCGTAGCAGGCAGTACCGAGCCCTCCGCTGATATGAGGAGGAAACTCCCAGCCAAACATTAATACCCGCATCCGCTATATGCTTTTATAATATAAGATTAATTGCTCCATCCTTAGTAATTCCGCCACGTTCCATGCGTATGAAATAGCCCCGCCGGGGTAATGGGGAGGGTTGCCATCGTAAAGCTCGGAAACAGTGCCGATCCCGTGTACTTCCATGTCTTCATTGAATCCATAAAAAAGATTGCTGATATGGTCCACCCCGGACTTCCTGTAAATCCGGAGGTAAGCCTCTGCATAATGCCCGAGCAGCCAGGGATAAACCGGACCCTGATGAGCAGCTGTATCGCGTTCCGCCTGGTCGCCGTCATATATCCCCAGGTAAGCGGGATTTTTGGGAGCAAGCGTTCGCAGTCCCTTGGGGGTCAAAAGCTCACTGGTTACAACCTCGAGCATTTTTTGTCTCATATCGTTATCGATGGGACTGTATGGCAGGGACGCTGCGAGCACCTGGTTTGGCCTCACCGACCAGTCAGCCGAATCATCCCGCACATAATCGGCCAGGCAGCCCTTTTCCTCATCCCGGAAAATCCGTACAAACGAGGCTGAAACAGCTGCAGGCAGCTTTTCCCACCGGCTTACGAACGCTTTGTCACCGGCCGTTTCCGCCAGCTTGAGGGAAAACTTCAGGGCATTATGCCACAGCGCATTGACCTCGACTATGTATCCTGAACGGGGATTGACAGGCCTGCCGTCGACAATGCTGTCCATCCAGGTAAGCGGGATATCTGTTTCACTGCAATATAAAAGCCCGTTTTCGCGCATCGAGACGATATCGCCTATCCCTTCCCGGAATGAACCGAGAATAAGTTTTATCTTGTTGCCGTAGGACTTCCATATCCCGGCGCTGTCTCCAAGGCGGTGGTCATATTGCTGAAGTGCCCAGATGAACCAGAGGGGCTCATCTACTCCCCTGAACAAATGGTTTTGTGACTTAAGCGCAGCGGCGTTAAATGACTTTAATAAACCGGAAAGGCCGTCATCAAGAGCCGACTTGAATATTTCCATATCGCCGGGGTTAAGGGTCAGGCCCGGCAGGGAACCGAAGGTGACGCGCAGGCTGGGCCTGTGCCAGGGAAATCCGGGTATGACGGTGGTTTTCCTGTCTTTATGGACCAGGAACTGCCGGGAAGCATTGAGCAGGGAATTATGCAGGGTATTCCTGGGGATCCTCTTTTCCCGCTCCGTTTCAAACTTCTTTTTCAGGCCCTGTGGTTCCGTTTCGGCGGTGCCTGCAGAAAATATTACGGTTTCGCCTTTTTTCATGGGCAGCTCAAAATAGCCGGGGACAAAAAGGTCCTCCTTGTAATCATATCCCCTCTTCTGTTCCATGATGTATTCGACATTATAGTTCCATACCGGCTCCGGAACAAATTCGTTCTTTTTGGAAAACTGCATATACAGGTAAGGATATCCGTTATACATCCTGGTCCTGATCCCGTTGCTTATTTTGCTGGTCCTGGTTATCACATCGTCGTTTGCCTTGCTGAGGGCATGGACGTTCCTGAATACCATGAAAGGTTTGAACCGGATAAGGGTGGGCGAATGAGCGTCGACAAGAGTGTAGCGGATCATTACCCGTTCTTCGTGCTGCGCCAGCATGGTCTCTCTGGACAGGATAACTCCCCCGACACGGAAAACAAGCCTGGAGGCAGGATCTGCTTCGAAATCCGTCAGATATTTGTGCCCGCGGGGATTATAGTAATCGCCGGCGTATTTGTGCATGCCCAGGTTGAATTCCTTATCATGCTGTATTATCGTTTCATGCAATCCGGATAAAAGAACATGATAGCCCCCGTCAAGGTATTCCAGCGGACATACCAGCAATCCGTGATATTTGCGGGTGTTTGCAGAAATAATTGATGTACAGGCGTATGAACCGGCATGATTGGACCTGATTAATTCCTGGTTCAGGGAATAGGAAAGATTGATCAGTTTGGTTTTGTCAAGATTCAGATAGTTCATTAGTGCAGAAATGCTGTTAATTATATTTTTAACCGGTTTAAAATAAGGTTCCCCATCCGGCTATCCCGGCTGACCGCGGCCATATCAATAAACCTTTATTTTAGAATAATCCTATTATGTTGAATATCTTAATATTATTTCTTATCTGAACAAAAATCCACTCCTTTTTTTAATGGAATAAATATACGAAATAATAAAGATATTATCTGAGAATTATATGCCTTAAGTCAGCACAATAAAAAGGCATAAACAAGCATTATAGAATATGGCTTATAAAAAGCCTGTTTCAGGACCTGATAAAAATTTCTATCTTCGCACTTTTGCCTGAAGCACTTAACCTTATAATGTCAAGTAGAAAATAATTGTTATGGGTTTTACAAAAATCGCCTCACTACAGGTATCTTATGCTGCCGGGAAACTGAAGCTCCTTCTCGTGATCCTTGCATTATCTTTATTTTCATGTTCCGGGACCGATGAAAGCTTCACTATAAGCGGCCGGCTCGAAAATGCAGCCGGAACCACCCTTCACCTGCTTGAAATGAGGACCTATGACCTTGTGCCTCTCGATTCCGCCGTTGCCGGGACCAACGGCGAATTCAGCTTTCAGGGCAATTTTGACCGGGTCAGGTTCCTGTCATTAAGGGAAAATCAGATGAATTATCTGACTTTGATTGTTTTCCCCGGCGAGCAGATCGAAATCACCGGCGATCTGAATAATCTTCAGGCTACCGCCCGGGTCAGCGGATCTGAGGAATCAAGTCTGGCAGTCAAGCTGAACAGGAAGATGCATTCCACGGTAATGGCGCTTGATTCCCTGAGCAGGGACTACCGGAGCCGCCTCGATCAGCCCGGCACCGATATTGAAAAGCTCAGAAGCGAGATAAGGAAAGAATTCGAGAAAATATCTGAACAGCAGAGGCAGTTCACAATTGAGTTCATCAACAGCAACCCCGGATCGCTGGCCACGCTTATGGCCCTTTACCAGCAAACAGACCCCAATACATTTGTTTTAAGCGGTGAAGACGATTTCAAATACTATGCCCGGGTTGACTCCGCACTGATTTCAATGTACCCTGATCTTGACTACACCATGACCCTCAATGAGAATGTCCAGGAAATGATGAGACAGCTCGGCATCAGGCAACAAAGGGAAAGCCGGCTCGGAACAGGATCGGAGGCGCCTGAGATATCACTCGCCGACCCTTCCGGAGAAACCGTAAGCCTTTCCTCCCTCAGGGGCAATTATGTGCTTCTTGATTTCTGGGCCGCATGGTGCGGACCGTGTCGTCAGGAAAATCCGAATAAGGTAAAAAATTACAATAAATTCAACGATAAAGGTTTCGATATTTACCAGGTTTCGCTCGACCGCAACCGGGAGGCCTGGGTCAGGGGGATCGAGGAAGACAACCTGGGACAGTGGACACACGTCAGCGATCTGCAGTTCTGGAGCTCGGTAGTGGTTCCCATGTACAATATCGAAGGAATACCGGCCAACTTTCTGCTGGATCCCGAGGGAAGAATAATTGACAGGAACCTGCGGGGCGAAGCCCTTGGAAACAGGCTCGAAGAATTGCTGAATTAAAGATACAAAGGCTCCCTTCAGCAGTCTGAAAAGAAAAACAAACATTAACTTGCACGAATGAACCGCATATTAGCCATATTTTCACTCCTTCTCCTTTTTTCCTGTGGAAAACATGAAAAGTTCCGGATCAGCGGAGAAATAGAAAACGGAAAAGGCAAAACCATCTACCTGGACAAACTGGAAGTAGAAGGACCACGCGTGGTGGATTCCGTAAAAATCGGAACGGGCGACAAGTTTGCCTTTTCACATAAGATAACCCGGCCCTCTTTTTACCAGATAAGGATTGACCGGAACAACTTCATCACCCTCCTTGCGGAACCTGAAGAAAGAATAACCGTCGGGGGGATCGCTTCAGACCTGCCCGGAACATACCGGGTTTCAGGCTCCGCCGGATCAGAGCTTCTGAAGACACTAAACGACAGGCTGACCGCAACCCGTCTCCAGATGGAACCTTTGATCGGTGAGATCCTCAATCTCGAAGAAGGACCGGGATCGGCCGATGAAGAAGCCAGGATAAACGAAGAGCTTCAGGAAATTATCAATGCCCAGCGCCGGTTCTCCATTGCATTTGTCATCGATAACATCGAATCGCTGGCGGCAATTACTGCCCTCTACCAGCAGCTTGATGAAGAATCCTATGTTCTGGGGCGGATGCGCGATATCCAATACCTGAAGATTACTGCAGAATCACTGAAAAGGCTCTATCCCGACTCGCCCCATGTCATGGCCCTTGCGGCAGATGCCGAAAACCAGGAAAGACACTACGAGCTTTTCAGGCTCAATGCCATGGCAGAAGAAAGCGGCAGTGTTGTTACAACCTATCCCGATATAGCAATGCCGGGAATGGACGGCGACACTATCAGGCTTAAATCCGTGCCTGAAAAACATGTCCTGTTGCTTTTCGGTTCATCCCTCAATCGCGCCAGCGTGGAATTCAGCCATAACCTGCTCCCACTTTACGAAGAGTATCACAGGAAGGGCTTCCAGGTATATCATGTGTCTGTCGAACGGGACAGGCAGGAGTGGCTCAGCTACATCAATTTATCGGAGCTTCCCTGGGTACACGTAGCAGAATTCGGCGAGGGGAATTTTATGGCCGCACAATCGTACAACATACAGCAGATCCCATCCAATTACCTTATATATAATGATGTGGGAGTGGTGGCAAAAGATATTTCAGTCCCGGAATTGAGACGAAGGCTATCCAGGGCGCTCGATTGAACGCCCGAAACCGGGCCGGGACAG
>SKQJ01000239.1 GCA_007119075.1 Bacteroidales bacterium
ATCAAGTCCCTGAGGATAATTTGAGGATTTATTATGCCCGATTCCCAGTAGTCGTTTCCGCCGGACCGGTTCAGGCGGGCGTTGTTGTTATAAACTTTATCGTTACGGTATGGCCTCAGGCCGGCAAGTCTTTTATCGGTATTCTCAATGTCAGACAATGAAAGGGCCGATCCCGTGTTGATCCAGTAATCGGCAACAGTGGCCTGTTCGAGCACACTTTCCAGTCCGACAGGAAAATTCTCCCTGCCCTTGTTGCCACCCCAAAGGTACCGGCCCCCTGCATCGGATATCATACGGGCAAAATGGGAATCGCCCCCGGGGACGAACCAGCTGCCGCGCCAGGGAAGTCCGCTCATAACCACCGGCTTGTCGTCTGTTGTGGCGGCAAGCTGAACAAGTTCCATGTATTCCTTTTCGATCTCGCTGAATTTTTCTTCTGCCAGTTTCTGTTTCCCAAACAGCCTGGCAACAAACTTTACCCATTCGGCCTGGCCCAGGGGAGAGTCTTCAAGGTACTCGCCGATCATTACCACCTTGATCCCCAGTCTTTGCAGCCTCTCCAGCCAGGCCGTGGCTTCCTGGTCGACGCCATAGGCAAGGACCACATCAGGGCTGAGCTCAAGTATGCGCTCATAGTCCAGGTTCATATCATACCCGATATCCGGAAGCTCCCCGTTCTCCATTCTGGATCTTAATTCCTCATGGAAGATGTATTCGCCTCCCGACACGGCAACAATCGAGTTTGTTGCGCCAATAAGATCAAGCATTGCTATATGTGTGGTGGAAAGGCAAATGACCGAGGTAACCGGCGTCCTGATAACGGGGATTCCCGACATTTCCGGGGGGATCAGGCCGGGGTCTGCATCGCGCCCGGCAAGCACGTAGCTGAAGGTCACGCGGCCTGCACCCTGCCAGGGATTGTGCACGGTCAACAGGGTGAAGCTGCCCGATTCCTCAATGTCGAATCCCCTGGCATGAGTGATCTCCTTGTTTTCCGGCATGAATTGGTCAGCCGTCCTGTCCTCGCCCGCACAAGACAGGGCAATAACAGACAGGAGCATCATGGCAGGTATGCCTTTCCGGGAGGCAAAAAGGCCGGTGATTCCTGACGGACTGAAAACGACAAGAAGGCCGGTGATAAGGCCGGTTATTATTGCCAGATTTGAAACAACGTTTTGTGAGGTGATTTCCGATATAAGGCTCATGGCTGAAGAAATGGTGACCCGGACCGGCATGCTATTTCAATACCGGCAATACAAAGTTGAAATGTTCTTTTCCCGCCTCTATTCTAAGTATGTATGTTCCGGCAGGCCAGGGTGTCAGATCCAGGGTTAACTGTCCCAGTCCTGCAGGCAGGGTTTCACGCAAAAGCCTTTGTCCCCCCGCCGAAAACAGGTCAACGACAAGGTCGTGAGAAAACATGTCCCCTGTGTCGACTGTAACGAAGCCTGATGCCGGAACCGGGTATATCCTGATATCCCGCGCAGTGAGTTCCGGTTCCGGGGATGAGGTGACAACAAGGCTCTTGACGGCGGTATCGGAACAGGCCCTGTTCCTCACTACCTGTGCTGCAACATGAATGCCCTCTGCAAAAGTCAGCACCGGCTCTCTTTGGGTACTGGTACGGGTATCGCTGAATTCCCAGTACCATCTGGCCCCGTTTTCCGATTCGTCGATAAATTCAACGGAAAATTTGTCTTCCAAAAACGAAAAGCCGGCCATGGGAATATCGTTGGTTTTTACTTCGGTTTTGATTTCGGTTTCCCGGGTATCAGATCCTTCCGCGTTTTCTATGGTCAGCGACACTGTGCGTTCACCGCCCGAGACATATGAAACAAAATGAGGTCCCCTGGTGTCGGCGAACCGGGGAGCGGCACCTTCGCCAAAATCCCAGTGCCAGGATTCTATCCCGCCCGAGGAGAAGTCGGTGAAAACGACCCGGTCTCCCAGGCATATCTCCGTGGAGCTCACCGCGAAGTCAGCCGCCAATTCATCGTCCGAATACGGATTGAATCCCTGCAGGGTTTCAACCCCGGTTCCCAGCGAATCCAGCCATGGCTTCAGGCGTCTCGAACTGCCTGCAAAACGGTCCCATGCCAATGAAAATTTGGCGAAAAAATCATACTGGGCACGGCCGCATTGTGCACTTCCCCCCGTCAGAACTCCCACCAGGCGGCCTTCCTGATCGAACAGGGGACTTCCCGATGAACCCGGTTCGGTAGTGCCAAGTTTCCAGTGCTCTACCAGCCAGTGGCCCATGGGAAGGTACCCGCTGCCGAATGTGGCGGTTATCGGTGAACCGGGGGCTATGGCAATTTTTTTTACGTCGCCCGAAGGGTGATGGATCGAACTGGTGTTATCAGGCGTGTCGCCGGACCGGTCCCAGCCGGCATACCAGGGACGATAATCCCTGGGGGGCATATCGTCCAGCAGGACCAGGGTGAAATCAAGGCTGGCATCGGTGGCAAGCAGATGCGACCCGGACAGGGTCATATTTACAGGTCCGGCACCGCCGTTACAGAACGGGCTTTCAAACCCGAATAGAAACACCGCAAGATCGGCTGCCTCATTATCCTTGATACAATGGTTGGCAGTGAGAAAATAGGGTTTCCCGTCTCCGGAGGTATTATTTACAAGCACACCCGAGCAAAACTGGTTGCCGTTGATCATAAGCCTTAAAACGGCATTTTTATGAAACTGCCAGTGATTGCCATAAGGGCAATTTATATCTATATTGCATTGGCCCGATCTTCCTG
>SKQJ01000317.1 GCA_007119075.1 Bacteroidales bacterium
ATCTTGTAATTCCTGCCAAGAACCAAATGCGTGACAATTGCCCCTGATACCAGGAGAATGATCATCCCCGTTTCAGACATAAGCAGGGCCAGCACCGAAAGGACCAGGAAAACTCCGCTGAAAAAAAGAACGTAGCCGTTGAGCCCTTCCCGGAACAAAACCAGCACCAGAGATAGAAATACGATGGCCGATCCGGCATCGGGCTGAAACATGATTAGAATAACCGGAAGCAATATTATCAGGGAATTCTTAAAAAGGCTCCGGGCATCATGAATTTTCAGCCTGGTATTGCTCAGATACTGGGCCAGTGCCATCGCGGTGGCCACTTTGGCAAATTCTGCCGGCTGTATCTGCAGTCCCGCAAACTGGAACCAGGCCTTCTGGCCGTTTATCTCAACGCCCAAAAAAAGTACCGCCAGAAGCAGCAATATGGTAAAGCCGTAAAAGGTATATGAAAAAAACGGGAAAAATTTGCTGTCGGTCATCATTATGGTGGCAGCGATAAACACGGCGGCGATCATCCATATCAGCTGCTTGCCATAGCTTTTCGAGGTGTCGAATATGCTCTGGTGGGCCTCATCGTAAACAGCCGAGTAAATGCTGATCCAGCCGGCAATGAGAAGAAACAGATACACCAGAACTATGCTCCAGTCAAGATTTGACCATATGTTGATATTCCTGCTCATCTAATCGTGCAGATTTGTTTCCGGCCGGTTACCAGCCGGACCGGATTCCGAAGTTTCTTCGCGTTCATCCCGGCCTTCGGGCAATTCCCTGGCTGGCGAGGCTACGGGATCCACACTTCCCGCAGAAGTCTCCGTGGCTTCGGGAGTCCCTCCGGAAGTTCCGGAGGCCCCTGAATTTCTTGTGGAAGAGCGGATTGATGCCCCTGAATCTCCGGGGGTGTTTTCAGTTGTTCCTGATGTATCGGAGATCGCTTCCGGTGTTGAAGTTTCTGCGGAGCTTCCCTGGATTTCCGGAGTTCCCGCTGAGGCCCTGGCCGCCGGGGTCTCTGTTGTGACCGGTGCAGGTGCCGGCGCCGGACGGTTAATGAAATCGCCTTCCAGCATGCGGTTCTCCAGCCATTTCCTGTTGGCTGCAATTTCCCCGTTAAGGTATTTCTCTATCATCAGGCTTGCTATGGGAGCAGCCCAGGTCGACCCATATCCTGCATTTTCAACATATACCGCTATTGCTATCCTGGGATTATCCCTGGGAGCAAAGGCTATAAAAGCCGAATGGTTTTCGCCCGAAGGGTTTTGAACGGTCCCGGTTTTGCCGCATATGGCGAGACCGGGAACCTGTGCCAGCCTGGCCGTTCCGCCGTCAGGGCCGTTTACGGCCCTGAACATGCCGTCAACAATGGGCTCAAACCATACAGAGTCGATTGTTGTATATTGCTTCTCCCGGTAAATGGCATCAATTTCCGAATTTTCTATTTCCTTCATAACATGAGGCGGCACGTAATATCCCCTGTTGGCTATTGCTGCGGTCATATTTGCCATCTGCACCGGGGTGACCAGAAGCTCGCCCTGACCAATGCTAAGTGACACAAGCTGAAGGGAGCGCCAGCGGTTTTCCCCGTAAAACCGGTCGTAGTAGGTTGCAAGGGGCACATTTCCCCTGAGTTCGTTTGAAAAATCGGTATTCAGCCTGTCTCCGAGGCCAAAGGAACGAACATGATCGCTCCAGACGTTAAATCCGCTCGTTACCGATCCGTACCTGGGATGGTCAAGCATATTCCTGAAGACATGGGCAAAATAGGTGTTGCACGAGACCTGGATTGCGGCGGACACGGCAACGGGTGAAGCATGATGCCGGCACCGTACGGTGAGCCTGCCGGCGCGGTAAAACCCCGGGCAGGAATGTGTGGTATGAGAATGGATCAGGCCTTCCTGAAGGGCGATGGCACCGTTTATCACCTTGAAGATCGAACCGGGCGGATAGTGAGCCATAAGAGCGCGGTTGAACAGTGGCTGCAGGGTGTCTGTGGCGAGTCGTCTGAAATTATCCGATCTTGCCCTGCCAACCAGCAGGTCGGGATGGTAGGTCGGCGCGGATACCAGCGAAAGGATTTCTCCTGTTGAAGGCTCGATGGCAACGATGCTTCCTTTCTTGTTTTTCATGAGCCTCTCGCCATATTCCTGGAGGACGGCATCGAGTGTCAGTGTGACATCGCTGCCGACCACGGCCGGGACATCGAACCTGCCTTCCTGATAAGGGCCCATTATCCGGTTATGGACATCGACAAGGAATATATTTACCCCCTTGGTTCCCCTGAGCTCTTGCTCATAGGTGTTTTCAATTCCGGTTATGCCAATATAGTCGCCCATGACATAGCCGGGGATTTCATTGATCATCCGCCTGTCAACTTCCCCGACATATCCGAGTATGTGTGCTGCAATGCCTTTTGGATACTTTCTCAATGACCTGGGCTGCACGTAAAAGCCCGGGAACTTGTGCAGCTTTTCCTGCAAAACGGCATAGGTAACAGACGATATCTGCTTCAGGAAAACAGACGACCTGAACATGGAATATTCCCTGGCTTTTTTTATTTCCGCATCAACATATTCCTTTGTAATTTCAAGTACGGAGCAGAATTCCAGGGTATCAAAAGGGACAAGCTGACCGGGGATCACCATCAGATCGTAGGCCGGCTCATTGTAAACAAGTATTTCCCCGTTCCTGTCGTATACAAGTCCCCGCGACGGGTACTGGGTGACATGCCGGAGCACGTTGCTCTCGGCACTGAGCC
>SKQJ01000113.1 GCA_007119075.1 Bacteroidales bacterium
ACGAGGCTGTTTCACGCGCATTCAGCAAGGAATGGTTTCCCCAGCTGAGCGTGGAGCGCCACCAGATGGGGTCCAGGGGGCCCAGGTATTACATATCGCCCCCGAGCGATCCGCTGTCTGTTAATATATTGCCGGGAATATGGAACTGGAAAAGGATATTCGGTTCCAGGGCGCTCACTGCGATGACCGATGCGGGCCTGCAGGGTGTCTCCGTAAATTATCTGTTCGATATGTACTGGCCGGGAAATACATCTACAAGTCTGTGGAAAGGAGTGATAGCGATGTTATCGGAAGCTGCCGGTGTTGATATCGCATCCCCCATATACATTGAACCGAATGAGTTGACTGTGACCGGCAAAGGCCTGGCCGAATATGACATAAGCATAAATATGCCCGACCCCTGGCAGGGAGGATGGTGGCATCTGAGCGATATAGTCGAATATGAAAGGGTCAATACGCTATCCTATCTGCACACGGCTGCCATTCACCGGGAAGAGATACTTGTTCACCGTAACGAAATCACAAGAAAAGAGGTGGAAAGAGGTAGAACCCAGGCACCGTATTACTATATTCTTCCCATGGAACAACATGACGTGAGCGAGCTTGCCGATCTTGTGAACCTGCTTGACAGGCATGGCGTAAATTCCTATCGCCTTCTGAGCGACCAGGTCATAAATAACCGGAACTTTAAGGCCGGCGATATTGTTGTTCCGCTGGCCCAGCCATTCCGGGCTTTTATAAAGGAAATAATGGAGGCGCAGAAATTTCCTGTGCGTCATTATACAACAGGAGGCGACATGATCAGACCGTATGACATCACAAGCTGGTCGCTTCCCCTGCATAAGGGAGTGGAATCGGCAGAGGTTAATGTCAGGTTCATGATCCCTGAACGGGAAATGGCCCCTGTAGAAATTCCGTTCAAAATAATCGAGGGCAGGCCCTATGCCTACCAGGGTGTTTTATTCTCTGCCACCAATAACGAAAGCTATAAGGCCGCGTTTATGGCAGCCGGCATGGGATTGAAAGTCGAGCGGCTGACCGGGGAAGCAACCCTGAACGGACAAGTTTTTCCGGAAGGCAGTTTTTATATTGACTCCCATGAGGATCTTTTCCCTGTGCTGAAAGAAATGCTGGTGGAGCCTTATTACCTGATTGAAAGACTTCAGGTTCCGACTTCGCCGATGGAGATTCCCCGGATTGCCCTTGTGGAAAGCTGGTTTCACGACATGGACGCCGGCTGGACGAGATACCTGTTTGATACATACGGTATCCCATACAGCGTATTGAGGCCTGTCGATCTGAAGGAAGCCAGCCTGTCACGTGATTTTGACATTGTAATACTTCCCGATCAGGGTCAGGCTGTGCTTATGGCCGGCAGGGGAGGGAGGCCCGGCAATTATGTCATCACAAGATATCCGCCCGAATATGCCAGGGGAATGGAGAAAGAAGGGCTGAATAACCTTCTCTCTTTTGTTGACAATGGGGGCAAGGTTATATCATGGGGAAGATCTACCGATATTTTCATGGGTAATCTGAGTATTGAGGGCGATAACGAAGAAAAGCAGGAATTCAGTCTGCCGGTCAGCAATATCGGCGAAAGGCTTTCGGGCCAGGGACTGGATGTAACGGGTTCTTTCCTCCGGGTAAGGCTGAGGCCCGATCATCCCATAACGCTCGGGATGCCGGAATACACCGGTGTATTCCACAGGGGCAACCCGGTTTTTGAAACCAGCTTTCCCTATTTTGATATGGATCGCCGGGTGATTGCCACATTTTCCGATGAAAATGTTCTGATGAGCGGTTTTATTGAGAACGAGAAGCTCATTTACGATAAGAGTGCGCTGGTATGGGTCGCCAAGGGCGACGGACAGATCATCCTGTTCTCATTTTCGCCGCAGTTCAGGGGTTCTACACCGGCCACCTATAAGTTGCTGTTTAATTCGATCCTGATGTAACGGGGGCTTTCCCCCGGATCGATTGGTTGCCTTTGATGACCGCGAGGTTTGATGGCGGGGTTTTAGCTTCGAATCCCGGGTTAGTAAAAGCAACCATGCAAAGCGGGTGGCGGACCAGGATTTGGTTATCTTTGATACACGGCAGGTTTAACGGCGCGCAGGCAATGGCAGAGGGCTTTTCCCGTTTCTACAGAAATAATATTTAATGTTTAATTGAGAGCAAAATGAAAAAAATAGCAAGAGTGATAAAAAACTTAAAGCCGGGCCTTATTCCGGTCATATTAGCCGGGATTTTAATTTTTTCCGCCTGCAACCGCAACTCGGCCCCTGAAACGGGACTGGCGGGGGCAAATGTTACCTGGGCTGAAAAACTCGGTTTTCCCGCTGATAAGAAAGTACTTGTTTTCCATGCCGATGATATGGGAATGGCCGATGAAGCCAATGAGGCCACTATATACCTCCTGGAGAACGGCTATATCCAAAGCGCTTCAGCAATGGCCCCCTGTCCGTCCTACGAAGATGCAATTCTCTGGGCAATCGAGAACCCTCAGTTTGATGTGGGAATACATCTTACGCTCACCAGCGAGTGGAGAACCCACCGATGGGGCACTGTTTCTGATCCTTCGGATGTTCCCGGACTGGTGGATCCTGATGGCTATATGTGGAGGAGCGTTCAGGAGGTTGTAATGAATGCCACCCCCGAAGAGGTGGAAAGGGAGCTGCGGGCACAGATCGAAAAGACTCTTGCCATGGGATACCGGCCTGATCATATGGATACCCATATGGGAACGGTGTACGGATCGAATGAATTTACTGAGGTCTACCTCAGGCTGGCGGAGGAGTACGGGATACCGGCAATGGTTATTGACTTTTCCGATCCCCAGGTGGTCGAACAGTACCGGCAGGCCGGCTACCCGGTAACCGACAGGTTGCTTGAGTTGCTTGAAAATTATTCACTCCCTAAGCTGGATTATTTCTCCTCCGTTCCCGGGGGAGGCTCATATGAGGAAGTGAGGGAGAATTTTTTTAGCCAGGTAAGGTCGCTTAAACCCGGTCTGACCGAAATTATTTTCCATCCACAGTTTGAAAGTGATTTCGGCAAAACTATAACCGGTTCCTGGCAACAGAGGGCATGGGAGGTCGAGCTTTTTGCCGACCCGGTGGTAAGACAGTTTTTCGAGGATGAAGGATTGATCTTTACAAACTGGAAGGAGATAATGGAGCGGTTTGAAGTCATTTAATGATCCTGTCTCCGGTAATTAAATACAGGCCAAAGGCATATATTTGACACAAATATTACAAACTTATCCTGATGAACACCTGGCTCTCCCGAATATTTGCAATCATTGGCCTTATCCTTTTGCTTTCCGCCCTTTTCACCGATCTTTCCGTCCGGCCCGGACTTCTGCTGCTGCTTGTTGCCGGTGCCACCGGAATAATGAATCACAGCAGTCTGCGAGGTTTTTCATTTACAGCCTGGGTGCTGGTTTGCGTTGGGTTTGCACTGGCTTATCCCGGATTGCTTCAGGAATGGGGAGGGTTCCGGCTTACATTGCTGATTGTTCCCCTTACACAGATTATAATGTTCGGCATGGGGACAACGTTGAGTCTTAAAGATTTCTCAAGGATTCTTGTCGCCCCCTGGCCGGTGCTTCTGGGCGTGATTCTCCAGTTTTGCATCATGCCGGTTATGGGGTTCCTGATTGCATTGAGCCTTGGGTTTGACGGCGAACTGGCCGCGGGAATCGTGCTTATCGGCTCGGTATCAGGTGGCGTCGCCTCAAACCTGATGGCCTTCATAGCAAAAGCCAATGTTGCCTTATCGGTCACCATGACAGTGGTTTCCACCTTTGTTGCCCCGTTAATGACCCCGTTGCTGATGGGTATCTTTGCCGGAAGGTTTATTCCGATCGACACCCTGGCCATGATGATAGGTGTTTTCAATATAATTGTGATACCGGTGGTAGCCGGATTGATCGCTCATTCGGTACTTTACAGCAAAAAACCATGGGCATGGAATGCCGGATGGCTGGCATTGATAACATTCATTGCCGGCATGATCGTTTACGTCGCCCTGACAGTCACCCCCGAAACCCTGGGCATCCTGGCTCCCCTGCGTAACGGCGTTATTCTGGGAGGGATCCTTTTGTCGGTCGTTGCCCTGTCAAAAATTGTGGTAAGCGTCTGGCTCGGCCGGCCCAACACCTGGATTGACCGGGCGCTGCCACTTGTGTCTATGGCCGGCATCTGCGCCATTCTTGCCATAATAATAGCCCAGACTCATGATGTATTAATGGAGGCCGGCATGTTGCTGGTTCTGGCGGCGGTAATTCACAATTCCCTTGGCTATGGATTCGGCTACTGGGGATCCCGCTGGATCGGCGCTTTTCTCGGCCAGCTCGGATACAGGCTCGGGTTGCGCAAAACGGCCTCTACGCTTATCGATGAGGCAAACTGCCGCACCGTGGCATTTGAAGTCGGCATGCAGAACGGCGGCATGGCGACGGGACTTGCCATGGATGTGCTGCAAAGCCATGTTGCTGCACTTCCGCCCAATCTGTTCGGGACATGGATGAATATATCGGGCTCCGTGCTGGCAAATTACTGGAAAAGGAAATCACCCCAAACTGCCGGGGCAACCGATGGATCTGTCTCCGGCAGAAAATTCGCTGCGACACAGGCACAGGAAGGGGTCAGCTCAAAATAATTCATTAATATCGGCAAAGCAGAATCTGCAAGCCGGTTAATCAAAATTTCGGTATATCATGGATGAGATATTAAAACAAATTGCCCATTGCGTCGAGTTTGGCAAGATAAACAATGCATCACCCTATCCGCCCGACATGAAAGGACAGGAAGGAGCGGATGAACTGACCAGGAAAGCCCTTGATTCAGGTGTTCCGGTCGAGGACATCCTGACACATGCGCTAATCGTGGGAATGAAAAATGTAGGCGTGAAATTCCGTGAAAACAAGGTTTTTGTTCCACAGGTGCTTATGTCGGCCAAAGCGATGGGCGCTGCGATGGAGCATCTTAAGCCCCACTTTGCAAGCGGGGCTGCCAAAAGGAAGGGGACATTTATTATAGGCACCGTTGAGGGTGATCTGCATGATATAGGCAAAAATCTTGTTTCAATGATGGTTGAAGGCAACGGGTATGAAGTGATTGATCTGGGAGTGGATGTGAGTGCCGGGAAATTTCTGGCAGAAGCCGAAAAATATCCTCACGGGGTGATCGGGCTTTCGGCACTGCTTACAACAACCATGGTTAACATGGAAAAGATCGTGAAAACCATTAAAGACAAATATCCCGACAGAATTATCTGTATCGGGGGGGCACCGGTTTCCGATGATTTTTGCAAAAAGATCAACGCCGATTTTTACAGTCCCGACCCCCAGGGTGCCGTTGAATTCCTGAACGAACTGGCCGCCGGATAAGCATGCCATGCCCAGGTTAAAGATCCTTAGCAAAGAGGTCAGCCTGACCGAAAAAGTTCCCCGCGGAGCAATGCTGCTCGATATTTTGAGAACCGCCGGCCATGAGATGTATACCCCTTGCGGGGGACAGGGAACTTGCGGTAAATGCCGGGTTTATGTCAGGGACAGGGGATATGTGACATCATGCCTTTTTCCTGTCATGGAGGATATGGAAATAGTGCTGCCCGAACCTTCCGAAGCCAGTATCATGGCGGAACAGTATGCTCACACCAGGCAGCTTCCTGCCGATCCGGGCCCTTCTGCCAGGCTTTCCGCTCATCCTTACGGTGTGGCGGTTGACCTCGGAACCACATCGCTGGTCTTCCATTTCGTCAACCTGATGACCGGGGCTCTCGTGGAGACCCGTGCAATACTGAACCCGCAGGCAAAATACGGGGCTGATGTTATTTCCCGCATAAATTACTGTGTTCTGAACCCTCAGGGGGCAAGGATCCTTCAGCAAGAGATTATCAACACTGTTAATGCGGAACTGCTGCGTTTTGCCGGTAATGCTGGTACTGGCAAAACCGATGTTGTCAGGATCTGCTTTACCGGAAACACCACTATGCTTCATATTCTGCTGGGAGTCGATCCGGGTCCGATTGCATATGTTCCGTTCACCCCGGCATTTACTGAAGAGAAAATCCTCCGGGCAGCCGACCTGGACCTGGAATGTCACCCCGGCGGGGAAGTGAAAATTCTGCCCTCGCTATCGGCTTATATAGGTTCTGATATCGTGGCAGGCATTGCTTCGCTCAAACCGTCGACGGCCCATAAAAACTATCTTTTCCTGGATCTTGGAACCAACGGTGAAATGGCGCTTTGTACTCCGGACCGTATATACTGTTGCTCCTCTGCAGCAGGTCCTGCCTTTGAGGGAGCAAACATAGAACATGGCATGGGGGCGGCGGAAGGAGCAATTATGAGCTATGACGGGCCCGGCAGGTTCCGTATCATAGGAGATACAAGACCGACGGGTATTTGCGGATCAGGACTGATCGACCTGGTGGCATGGCTTCTCGCGGGAGGCCGGATATCGGGCGACGGCTATATGGCCGGGGATTTTATCATAGCAACTGCGGCCGAATCTGCGACGGGACAGGCAATCTGCCTGACTCCGAAGGACGTGAGGGAAGTCCAGCTTGCCAAAAGCGCCGTGGCATCCGGGATAAATATCCTGCTCAGCCATGCCGGCTTATCTGCAGACCAGATTGATGCGTTATACCTTGCAGGAGGATTTGGGAATTATATACGACCTGCAAATGCCGCGTCAATAGGTCTGATTCCCCGGGAACTTTGCGCCCGTGCAATGCCGGCAGGCAATACTTCCGGAACGGGGGCTTTGCTTTCACTCAGATCAGTCTCTTTTGACGGCATCCTGGAAGAAATCCTTTCCAGAATGAAAAATTTAGAGCTTTCAGACCACCCCGATTTTGTCATGCAGTTTGCCATGAATATGGAATTCCACACTTAGCGCCCCCATAACTCATCTATTCGCCATCTGTCCTTCGGCCCTTAATTTCCCCCGGACTTATTTTTCTCCCCTTTATGCCCGGACAGACCATATCGCCGAAGGCCTGCTTATGTCCCTTCAGGCCTGAAGATCATATCCCGCGGGGCATCCGCCGGATACGAAAACTTGTATGTCATCCGGTCCAACTTATTAATATAAAAGTATTTAACATTTTGCAACCTTTCTCTATTAACATCGTATCATATATGGTTTACGGGATTTTTCCCGGCGGCAGTCAGCCGAAAAAAGGCATCATTCAAGAAAACGGGATGATGCCGTGATATCCTGGCAAAACGCCTTGAAAAATCCTGGTGATCTGCAATCGTTATTTGACTATAAAGGGTGCCAGCCAGTCCTTAATTCCGGAAAAGCTTCAGCGTAAAACCGGATTGATGCATTTAGCTCCATGGTTTCATTATCAAGCCATCAAGCCGGTGACCAGGTTTATGAGATATTAATCCCGTAAACCTGCAAATAGTTTATATTATAATGGTTACTGGCATTTAATTTGATTTAGTATTTTTACACAGGAAACAAAAACCTCAATGGAAGTTTTTACAATAGAAATACAAGCCGAAGAAATCGCTCTGGACAAGGGAATTATAGCCGAACTGGCGGGGGTTAACCCTGAGAATATACCTGAACCTTACAATTCCATTATCCTGCGAGAGCTTGATCAAACAGTCAATTATAACAACATCCGCGGAGGTTTTGTTATTTCGGAAAACATCCACCTTCTTCCTGACGAAGGGGTTTTTAAGTTCAATGATCTTGTTTTCAATGCAGGGAGCAAAATAGTAAATTATCTTGCCGGATCTGAAAAACTTGCATTTTTCGCTTGCACGGCAGGAGAAGAGGTGACCCTGCGGTCCCGGCAGTTGATGAAAACCGGATATATGGTCGAGGGTTATATAGTTGATTCCATCGGATCATTGCTTGTGGAAGGAGCGGCCGACATTGTTATGGAAAAGCTTAAAAATGAGATCGGCCCGGAAGGTCTGAACATAACAAACCGTTACAGTCCCGGCCACTGTGACTGGCGCCTGGATCAGCAGAAAAAGTTGTTCAGCCTTTTCCCGGAAGAATTTTGCGGGATCCGGTTGTCTGAAAGCTCGCTCATGATCCCTCTCAAATCTCTCAGCGGTGTAATAGGAATAGGCACGGAAGTTAATCTCAATGGGTTCCTGTGCGATGAATGCGACCTGATGAACTGTATTTACAGGGAAGTTTACACTCTTAGAAGGTCCCGTTATTCGTCGAATAAATAAGAGTATTTTTACCTGTCTTGCTTAGTTTAATCTGAAAGTTCCCTGCTTTGAAATCCACTGTCTAAGCCGATGTAATTCACTTGATTTCCAGGCGATATTTGCCAGCCTCCAGATTATCAATTAAAATATAGCCATCCTTAACTTCTGCCGGAATTTCTTCACCATTAACACTAAATGTAAATTCAGATGTTTCAGGCGCAGGAAGAATCACTGATGCCGTGGTATTTGCAGGTATAACTATTTCCACAGTAAAACCTGCGCAGGCATTTGGCCGGTCAAATTTCACATACACATCGCCCCTGATCGAGGGACTTACTATTTCGGCACTTTCAAGATTGCCCGTACGGGGCCTGATCAGTATTTTCCCGAAACCCGGCTCAAGGGGCTCTATGCCAAATATCCTGCGGGTTATGATATAGGCCGGTGAAGCCCCCCATGCATGGTTCCATGTCATATTGTTCTTGTACCTGATGTCCCAGGCCTCGGAGGTAACGGTAGTCCCGAACCTGATCATATTCATCCAGCTCCGGCTGCTTTCGGATGTAAGGAGTTCCAGGGCATAATCTTCTGCGCCAACCTCATAAAGGGCATCAAACAGGTAAGGAGCGCCGTAGGGGCTGCAGGCCATTCCCCTTGATTTCAGGAATTCCCTTAACCGGGGATAATTCTCTTTCGGGGCAAGTCCGAATGCAACGGGGAACATATTGGCGTGCAGCGAGCTGTGGTCAGCTCCCTCGCCGTCCCTGTACACTCCGGTCTCCCTGTCAAGCAGTATATCATTGAATGATTTCCTGACCAGCGCCGACCTTTCCCTGAAAAAACCGGCATCCTCATTCTTTCCGAGAGCTCCCGCAATCTTTTCCATTAGAACCAGGTTACGGTAGTGAAAGGCATTTACTACCGTATTTATATCGGAAAAAACAAACCCGTCGGTTTCGCCTTCCGCCCTGGCGCTTCCAAACCATCCCGGCCGTGGTTCCTCGTTCGCCGGGGTGCCCTGCGGCCAGTCCACTATATCCCTGAATGCCGTCCCTTCATAATGGATGCTTTTAAGAAAATCTTCCGTCGCCAGTCCCGTCCTCGTGCTGATGAGTCCGTCTTCCCTGGCGAGGGGAAGCAGGGTCTTTTTCCTGATCTCATCATAATATTGTTCCAGAAACCGGTCATCGCCGGTGGCCATGTAATCGGCCCATGCCATAAGCACGATATGCAGGTGCCATTCGGTGGGCCAGCTTGGATTATATATCAGGAAGGCATTTGTGTACCGCTGGATGGCAAATTCTCGATCGACTGCATAGTGGCTTATCTGCTGTATATATGCGTCCGCCTCATAAGGCATCCGCTCCCGGGTGCCGTCAATATACAACCCAAGGAACGGGGTTACCTTGAGGGTGTGTTTGCAAAGATCCCATATCCGGTTCAGGTTGCTGTCTGAAGAGCTGAAAAATGAAGCATCGTTGTCAAAATGGTAAAGAAGGGCATGCTGCCTTACCTGGCCGGTATCCATTTCCCCCTTCCATCCTTCGATTTCGGCGTACCTGAAGGCGGTGACCTCCGGCATGTGCTCAGCCAGGACCTGGCTGTTGGGGTAATTGGAGTACTGGCGGGGCAGCTCGACCAGGTATTCATTTCTTCCCGGTTCCAGCGGAAGCTTCACTTTTTTATAGGTTATAGATCCCCCCGGCTGCCTGTCGACCGCCCCGTGATCCAGTGATTTTTCCCCAAGATGGATTACAAGGGAATCGCCGGATTCTATCTCCATGTTGCCGGTTCTGACTATCAGGGTACCGAAGGCAGCCTTGTCAAAAACTATAAAATGGTTGCCGGCATCATTTTCTGCTACCGAAACCGGGGCTATATCCTGATACCTGAGATGATGCCTGTTCTCGAACACATGATGGGTTCCGTCATCCGATTCGATAGGCACCCACCGGCTCTCCCCGGGCCATTTTAGTCCGCCGGGCTCAAACTCCCCGGTACGGAACTTCTGAATGTCGCTCCAGTTGCCGGCCCTGCCATTATGATCCCACGTACGCACCTTCCACCAGTAGCTTGAGAAAGGCTCAAGCGGTCTTCCGCCGTAAGGTATGCTGACAGAACGGCCCGAAACGGTTTTCCCGGAATTCCATACATCTGCGTTTCCGCGCCGGGCATCCTCTTCGGTCGAGGCTACCATAATCTGCCAGGCAGTCTGGCGGGCGCCCTGCCTGTCATCTTCGATGATCCAGCTAAACCGGGGCTCAGGATTGGTGATTGCCGCCATTTCAGGAGTCAGCAGCAGGTCGGTCATCAGTCC
>SKQJ01000109.1 GCA_007119075.1 Bacteroidales bacterium
ACCGTACCACCCTTTTCTGGGACCCGGAGATAAGCATCGGGCCTGACGGCAGGGGAAAGGTTTCTTTTTTCACATCCGACAAGTCATCTGCCTTCCGGGTAATCGTAGAGGGAATGACCGATACTGGCATCCCAGTTTATGCAAGTGGTGAGTTCAGTGTGGAGGCTGATGTCGATCTTTAAAAAGAGTATACAAACAGAAACCAGCGATGCAATGGTTATTGAGATATTTTCCAGGTTTGGCAAGACAGCGCTGCTGGCTTTATTGATTTTTACGGGACCTGCAATTTATACCCAGGCCCAGGTTATCAAAGGCAGTGTGGTAGATAGCGAGACGGGAGATCCAGTTAGTTTTGCGTCGGTATATTTCAGCGGCACCGCCGTCGGGACGGTTGCCGGTGAAGACGGGAAATTTGAGCTGGATATATCCAGGCACCCTGCTTTGCCTTTAACGATAAGCGCGGTTGGATATTCATCATCTACCCAGGAAAAATTTTCACCGGATAAGCCCCTGGAAATATTTCTTTTTCCAAAGGTATATGAAATACCAACCATTGACATCAGCGCCGCCTCCCTGGAGAAGGAAAGGCGTAACAACCTGCGGATATTCAGGGATCATTTCCTTGGCAGGGGCATATATTCGAGAAGCTGCGAGATACTCAATGAGGAATATATTACATTCAATTACGGATCCGATACCGTTAAGCTTAAAGCCATTGCTTTAAAACCACTGCAGGTTAAAAATAAGGCACTCGGCTACATTATCACTTTTTACCTTGAAAGTTTTGAATATTGCCGGGAAACCGGCATTGCACTTTATACCGGCAAATTTATCTTTACGGATGACAGATCCCGTATGTCCCGGAATATAAAAGAAAGGAGAAGAAACAATGCCTACCTTGGTTCGGCAATGCATTTCTTTCGCTCCCTATGGGCGAATGAACTTAAAACTGAGGGATTCAGAGTACAGGATTCTCAGGGAAATAATCTGAGTTATGAGGACATAGTTATAACCGAGGATGGGCAGAAATACCTTGAGTCCAGTGGAGATCTTTTTATTTCTTACACAGGAATCAATCCCAGGACGGGGAATTTCCGGCTGGACAGAAGCCCTGTGCGCCTGCTTAAGAACCGGGTTTTTTTTGATGAAAGCGGTTATTTTGATCCTGTTGCCATAATGCTGACTGGCGAGATGGGAAAGCAACGTGTGGCAGATATGCTGCCAATTGGTTTTGTTCCACGGTAACCTGGAACAGTGCAGGCATTGATGCAAAACGGAAGGCTAAGGGTATAGGGTAAAGTGTATATGTAGCGGTCTTAAAAACAAACAGGCATGTTTTGACGGGGAGGATTTAATAGTCTTAACCAGTAATGACATGAAAAAGAAAGCCTTTTTCACCTCATCCGGTCCCTCAACCAAAATGTTTCAAGGGTTATCATCTCATCTTTTTTTATTCATGCTTTTCTTCATTTGTTCACTCTCGCTCTACGGTTCCGGAGATTCGCTCCCGCAGCTGTTCAACGACAGGTTTGCCCGGCTGAACGAGTCTTACCGGCAGGAGAAGCTTTATATCCATACCGACAAATCCCATTACCTTCCCGGCGAAACTGTCTGGTTCAGCCTGTACCTTGTCGATGCTTCGTCCCATGAGGCTTCACTGCACAGCCGGATCGTTTATATTGAGCTTGCCGATACCCTTGGCATGGTGGCTGACCGGCGTTATATCGCCATAACCCAGGGTAGAGGGCACGGCGATTTTTTACTTGATATTGATTTTGAACCCGGTCCCTGGATCTTGCGCGGCTTCACCAACTTCATGCTCAACTTCGCCAATACGCCCCTTTTCAGCATGGAACTGAAGGTAATGGATCCTTATGCCCGGGTAATATCCGGGTACGAGGGCAGCACCTCGGGTGGATATTCATTCGAGGCCTCAGTAGAGTTTTTTGCTTCGCCGGGCGCCCATAGGGATAGGAGTCAGGCAGTCGGCAATGGCCGGTCGGAGCCTAACCCCGAAGGCAGGGGTCAGGCGACCGGCAATGGTCACCTGGCAGAAGAAGCCCGAAAGGAGTATGCTGGCAGCCCTTCCGGGGAAATCTCTCCGGCTGCCGTTCTTAACGTTCGGTTCTTCCCGGAGGGAGGCGACCTTGTCGGGGGACTTGCGGCAGTTGTGGCGGTGCAGTCGGCAGGTCCCGGCGGCAGGGGAGCTGAGGTACATGGACAGGTGTATGATGACCTTGGAAACCCCGCCGGCAGTTTTACCACCGGCCGGTTTGGCCTCGGCCGGTTTATGTTCACTCCCCTGCCTGGCAGGCATTACCATGCTGCAATTGAAACCGGGGGAACGTCAGAGAGATTTGAGCTGCCCGCCGTGCTCACACAGGGTTATACCCTCCAGGTCAATAACAGCATGTCCGATGAGGCCCTGGTAAGGGTAGAGACCAATATAGATGGCGGACTCCAGGGCGCTTTCCTGGTCGGACATATCAGGGGAGAGCTCTTTTGTCTGGCAGAATTGCCCGCCGGTGATCTTGCATTCATCAATATTGATAAACTGGACTTCCCGCCAGGCATAGTCCATCTCACCCTTTTTTCGGCCGAAGGGTTGCCTGTGGCCGAAAGGCTTGCTTTTATCGGCAATGAAGAGGCCATGGCACACCTCGATGTTTCAGCCTCAAGAGATACATTCGGTAACCGGGAGAGGGTAGAGCTTGAGCTTGAGCTGACGGACGACTTTGATTATCCGCTGGC
>SKQJ01000100.1 GCA_007119075.1 Bacteroidales bacterium
AGGGCCTTAAAAGTGACATCTCAGGATTTAAAAATGATATTTCAGGACTGAACGCAGATATATCCGGATTGAATAACCAACTGAGCACTATTGAAAGGCAGTACCAGGAACTTAACAATGACAAGCTTTCACAGGCAGAGCAATTTGGCATCGCACTGAGGCAGAAATCAGATGAACTGACTGAAAAGGAAAGGCTTTTGATAGAAAGAGAAAGAGTCCTGGCTGATCTTCAACAAACAGTTGCGTATCAGGACTCCATTACAAGACGGCTGAACGATATTTTGAGAAATGCCTTACTGGGTTTTCAATCAGATGAGCTTTCGGTCGAAATAAAAAACGGAAAAGTTTATGTCTCCATGTCCGACAACCTTCTCTTCAGATCAGGCAGCGCTGCTGTTGAAGCAAAAGGCAGGGAAGCAATCAAAGTCCTCGCAGGAGTGCTTAATAATAATCCCGAAATTGATATTCTGGTCGAAGGGCATACTGACAATGTTCCTATAAGGACTGCGATCTATCGTGATAACTGGGACCTGAGTGTAGCCAGGGCAACTTCAATAGTCCGCATGTTGACTGATGAACATAAAATTGTGCCGGACCGTCTGACTGCATCAGGCAAAGGTGAATTTGCGCCCAGATCCGGCAATGAAACGCCTGAAGGCAGAGCGAACAACCGAAGAACCGAAATAATCTTATCGCCAAAGCTTGATGAGATTATGCAGCTGCTGAATTAGGACAAGAGGTTTGGATCCATAATCAACCACCGCCCGGCCTGGTACCGGTGATTTACAGATGCCCCCTTCCGGGGAAACTGAAGAACGAGGTTCTCAAGGGTTCATGCAGATACCCTTCCGGCATCAGTTTCAGTGCGTTTATTTTTATCTATCTTTACTAGATAACTTAAATCCTACAATTATGAAAAATCAAATCCTTGTATTTGCGATTTTTATTTTTGCCTCGTTTTCTATGACTGATCAACAAGGGTTATCATTAGGTGATGACGCACCTGTTTTTAGAGCCCTGGCTGATGATGGTTCAACCTGGGATATTCAGAATTTCCTTGGGGAGAAATACATTGTGGTTTATTTTTATCCGGCTGCAATGACCGGAGGGTGCACCGCACAAGCATGTTCTTACCGTGACCACAGGGATGATCTGCTTGCGGCAGGTGTTGAGGTTGTTGGCGTCAGCGGCGACAGAGTTGAAAACCTCAGGCTTTTCAAGCAGGCAGAAAACCTCAACTTTACACTTCTGTCCGATGAGAAAGGCGATATTGCCAAAGCATTTGGCGTTCCTGTCGGTGATGGCGGAGCAATTAAACGTACGATCGGAGATGCTGAATATGAACTTGTTCGTGATATAACTACCCGGAGGTGGACTTTTATTGTAGGCAAAAACAGCAAGATCATTTACATAAACGATTCGGTCAATGCAGAGAATGACACGGAAGAGGTCCTGGATTTTATAAAAAATCAGGCTTCTTGCCTGTGATTTTTGCTATTGCTACTCAATTAGAGCTACCCCGTCCACCACCATAACACCATGGCTTATCATCAGCGCCATAGTGCCCAGGTACGCCCAGCAGCATTACCCACGGTCATAACCATGGGTTGAACTGAACTTTACGATATTTGCCGAACTCTAATTTTCGATGATGCCAAGGAGATTATTTGCTAATAATAATCCATTGCTTTTTATCCATATCTTAGCCCGGTGAATTTTGTGGTAGCTGCATAGGCTTTCCCCACCAAATTTTACTCAATTAAAATTATAAATCTCAAACTATGCAAGTTAGTGTTACCAGAAAGGATATGAAGTTCCTTCCTGATTCCAGCAGGGTAATTGCCAGTTTTCTTTATACCTCCGATGAAAGAAGCAAAAATATTATTCGCCACGTGTTGGCTATGTCAGAAGACGAGATAAAGACAGCACTGAATCAGGTGCTTAGGGGTTATTCCAAACGACACAGGAATATTACATTAATATTCAAAAAACATTTTAAAAAGCTCTCTGGCTTGTTTGATGAGATGGAAATCAAACCGAACAAGCTTGATCAAACGCAAGTAGCGCTTATAGGTTCTTATTTCACAAAGGAATATTCCATTGAATCGGCAGCTTTTTTTAATCCATCCGTTGTAGAAGATCCCGATCAGTCGAAATTGGGAAAGGGTGAAAAAAGAGTGATCATCAGTTTCAGGGCAACCGGCGAAGGGCATATTTCATCCATTGTTTTTCGATCAGCTGTTATAGATAAGGATTGTAATATGATCATGGAACCTGTCGGCAAAATGCTGGCAGAAGCAGAGCGGATAAAAAGGCATGTTTACCATAAAAAATCATTTATTAAGGACCTGGATGAACTGCGGGAATTCAAAAACAATACTTCTCCGCTTTTTGTGATGGAAAAACTGGGCGATAGCTTCACCTATGGTGAATTGAAAAGGGCTGTTGAAGAAACCAAAAAAACCCATGCCATTTCCGAAAAAAAGCAAATGATCATGACTCAGATGATGTGGCTGGCTAAATCCCACTACGAACTTGACTTTTCGTTTGATTCTGCCATTTCAGAGAGAGTGATTTATCCTATATCCGAAACTGAAAAAAATGGGATTGAAGATGCACGTTTTGTTAAATTCACCGGAGAAAGCGGCAAAGCAATCTACTATGCCACCTATACCGCTTATGATGGCAGGTTAATATTACCAAAGCTGCTTGAAACCAAAGACTTCTATCATTTCAAATGTTATCCC
>SKQJ01000442.1 GCA_007119075.1 Bacteroidales bacterium
AGAAATACCAGCGCACGGTGAACACGGCCGGCTATTCCGGTACCGGTATTATTCCGAATGAAAAAAAGTTTCCCCATCTCCCTTAGCTTAATCCCTCCGAAATCTCCATGATCCGGTTAAATTTCAATCTCCCGGGGGGTCACCGTTCAATCTTAAAATCCGGAACCGGATTTAACCAGTATCCTTTCGTTTATGTACATCTGAATATTATCGATCATCTCCCTTACGGGGAATTTCTCCTTCACGTGCCTTGCAGCCTCCCTGCCCAGTCTTTCCCTTAATTCCGGATCGTTTTTAAGCTTTATCACGGCTTCGGCAATAGCCGCGGCGTTCGCCGGCGGTATAAGAATTCCTTTATCCTGATCAGGCACCAGTTCCCTTGCACCATTCACATTTGTTAAAATAACAGGCTTCCCGTATGACATAGCCTCCATGGCGGCATTTGACATCCCCTCATACAGGGAAGGAAGAACAAAAAGCTCGCAGCTTTTCAGATAGGGAACGACATTCTCAACAAACCCTTCAAAATGGATCCTGTCGGCAACCCCCTTTTTCCGGGCGTATGACAAAAGCTTATTACGCAGCCTCCCGTCACCCAGTACAACAAACATCAGGTCGTTATGTTGGCTGCCAAGCAATGAAATTGCATCGATCAGGTAGAAATAACCTTTTTGCATTGCAAGCCGGCCGACAGTCAGAATGATCCGTTTGCCGGGAAACTTTTCGGAATAGTTATATGACGGGACATTGTTGGTGGCCAGGGTTCCGTTATAGATTACTTTTGTAAAATCCTTTTTGACCCAGCCATTCAACTCATAAAGATCCCTTATGCTGGAGGTATTTGTGATCACTCCGTCGGCAAATTTCCGGAGCAAAAAACTGTGCTTTCGGAAACTGTTACGAAGAGGCAGACCGTGTCTTACAAGGACAAGGGGGTTGCTGCCCAGCCTGGCGGCAATGCCGGCCACGGCAAGATCCCGGCTTTTGGTAATAAGGACATCTATTTTATTTGCACGCAGGAATGCAGCGATCCTGAACACATAATAGATGCTCATGTCGCTCAATATATTGAATTCGGCGGTTTCCAGTCCGTTCAGGCGGGCCGCCTTCAGCAGCCTGGAATCCTTCTTTCCGCCAACGAATACCCTGTGTCCGGTATCCCGCAAACCGGAAGCGGCGGAAATAAGCCATTTTTCTCCGCCGCCAAATTTTTTCTTTCCGATCGAATGGACAAACAATATGTTCATCTCATGGGATTTCATAATTAATCCGAAAAACTGCCCGATTATATTTGCCGGCAATAAATAACATCAAAAATATCTGAATTTGAATAAGAGCCCGGTCAGAGCTTTACCTTCTGATCGACAAATTCGTAGGTTGGAATAATCGTCTTCAGATGCCTCCTTATAGCGATACCATCATGTTTGAGCGCTTTTTTGAACAGTTCGTCAAGCAGGCCGTCAAAGCTTTCTTGCGGATAACCGGAGGTTTTGGCCGCATAGATCTTGGCATGGTGAGTGGCAGAGGTGCTTTCCTCATCTGTGAGCAATTCTTCGTACATCTTTTCTCCGGGTCTAATGCCGCTGTATTCGATTTCAATATCTTCACCTGGTTTCAGTCCGGAAAGCCTTATAAGGTCATTGGCAAGATCGACTATCCGCACAGGCTGTCCCATATCAAGCACGTATACGGATCCGTTTCCACCCAGTCCGCCGGCCTGTATCACCAGCTGCGAAGCCTCGGGAATAGTCATGAAGTAACGTGTCATGTCCGGATGGGTTATGGTGATAGGTCCTCCGTTCAGTATCTGCTGTTTGAAAAGGGGAACAACGCTGCCCCGGCTTCCAAGCACATTTCCAAACCTGACGGAAACAAATTCCTGCCCTTCCTGAGCCTGGCATGAAGCCCATTCAACCACATATTCGGCCACCCTCTTCGAGGCGCCCATAACGGAAGTGGGGTTAACTGACTTGTCGGATGAAACATTTACAAACCGTTTTACCCGGTACTTAAGGGCAAGATTCACCATGTTTCTCGTACCTCCAACATTGTTGAGGATGGCCTGCTCGGGATTGTTTTCCATAAGCGTAACATGCTTATGGGCTGCCGCATGAAATACAACATCGGGACGATGATTCCTGAAATTGTTTTCGAGGGATTCCACATCCTTGACATCGGTTATGAGGCTGACAAACTCAATTTCAGGGAAAAGCTGTATGCACTCGTTCTGTATTTTGAAGATGGAGTTCTCCCCCCTGCCAAGCAAGAGTATTTTTCGGGGGCAGCACCTTGTGATCTGCCTTACTATCTCGCTGCCGATCGACCCGCCGGCACCGGTAACCATTACGACTTTTTTATTGATATAGTCAGAAATCGATTGCAGATCGAGCTCGACATGATCCCGTCTTAATAGGTCCTGTACGTCAACCTCGCGAAGCTGGGAAATATTGAATTTGCCGCTCATCAGTTCATACAGGCCTGGCATGATCTGGAAATCCACATTGGCCTCCTTTGCCATCTCGACTACCTCGCGGATCACTTTTCCCGGAGCGGCGGGCATTGCTATAAGTATCCTTTGAGCATTTTTTTCCTCCACGATGCGCGGCAGATCTTCCAGCCGACCCACAACAGGCACGCCCATGTATACTTCCTTCTGCTTGACCGGGTCGTCATCAAGGAAGCCGACCGGACGCATCCTGACAGCAGGATGACGGAACATTTCACGGACCAGAAGGTTGCCTGC
>SKQJ01000406.1 GCA_007119075.1 Bacteroidales bacterium
ATGATCTTCTTTTTGAAGGAGGCCGCGATGTGCATCAGTCCGGTATCATGACTGATAACCACTCCGGCCTGCCTGACGAGGGAAGCTGACTGGTTGATTGAGTACTTGCCGCAGGCATTCCAAACCAGTCCGCCGCAGGCGGCAGATATGGCATCGCCCCTGCCGGCATCTTCCTTCCCTCCGGCAAGGATGACCGGAATCCCTGCTTCCCTGCATACGGCGATGATCTTGTCGGTTGGAAGCCGCTTGGTAGCGTGGTTGGCCCCTATGGCAAAAAGAACATAGCCTTCGCTGAAAGGGGCGGGAAGATCCGCCATTTTTATCTCCTCATCAGGCGGGATGAAATAATCCAGTCCCCCGCCATCATTCTCAACATCAAAAACACTCAGGGTTGCCAGGTATCGGTCAACGATATGGATCTCGGGCATCCTGTCGATCCGGAGGTTCACCAGGAGCCACTTTTCAATATTCAGCTTGTTGAAGGAAAATGAAATGCCTGGCAGCCGTGATTTAATGATTGCCGTTCTGAGGTTATTGTGCAGGTCAATAATATAGCTGAAATGCTCATTTCGCAGGAAACTGATAGTCTGCCAGAGGTCTCCGAGCTCATGGATACGGTCAATCCAGGGGTTCGCCCTGAGTATCGGGGCAAACCCGGGTTTTGTCAGAAAATGCACTTCGGCGCCTTCCACCTGCTTCTTGAGGCACCTGATTGCCGGCGTGGTAAGGACAATGTCGCCAATGGAGCTGAACCTTATTATGAGGAATTTCAGGGATCCCTCTCCAGGGGCTTCCCCGTATGCATGCTCTCCCATCTTTTTCTGTAAATGTACTAACCTTCCAGGAGCTGTATTTTTTCAATCAGCAATACGATCCTGTTTTCCCTTGCTTCCACGATCCCCCTGTCTATGGAGTAAAGCAGATGAACGCCCTGATCCGTTTCCAGTCCCACCTCCCCCTTCTCGAGAGTGGAGATAATCGGAGCATGCTTTTTCAATATTGTAAAAGGGCTTTTTGTCCCCGGAAGGGTAACTGATTTTATCCTTCCGGAGAAAATTGATTTGTCGGGTGTAAGGATCTCAAGATGCATATATGCGTTAATTATGATTTTGATTCTGCCAGCAGGCGGTTCCCTTTTTCAATGGCATCTTCAATGGTTCCCACCATATTGAAGGCCGCTTCGGGATACTCGTCAACCCTGCCGTCCATGATCATGTTAAATCCCTTTATATTGTCCTCGATCGAGACCAGAACTCCCGACAGACCGGTGAATTGCTCGGCAACATGGAACGGCTGGGAAAGGAACCTCTGTATGCGACGCGCCCGGTGCACGATGAGCTTGTCTTCCTCGGAGAGCTCATCCATGCCCAGAATTGCAATAATATCCTGCAGATCCTTGTATCGCTGCAAAAGCTCTTTCACCCGCTGGGCCGTTTGGTAGTGCTCTTCCCCCACGATTTCGGGCGACAGGATGCGTGATGTCGAATCCAGGGGATCGACGGCGGGATAGATGCCCAGCTCGGAGATTTTCCTGCTAAGGACCGTGGTGGCATCCAGGTGTGCGAAGGTGGTTGCCGGGGCCGGATCGGTCAGGTCGTCGGCAGGGACATAGATTGCCTGGACCGAAGTGATGGAGCCTCTTTTTGTGGATGTTATCCTTTCCTGCATCATGCCCATTTCGGAGGCAAGGGTGGGCTGATAGCCAACGGCCGAAGGCATGCGGCCGAGGAGCGCAGAAACTTCCGACCCGGCCTGGGTAAACCGGAATATATTGTCGACGAAGAACAGAATATCTTTTCCTCCGCCCGTCTCGTCGCCGTCCCGGAAAGATTCGGCAACCGATAATCCCGACAGGGCAACGGTCGACCGGGCGCCCGGGGGCTCGTTCATCTGTCCGAAAACAAGTGTGGCCTGGGACTTCGCCAGCTCCTTATGGTCGACCTTGCTGAGATCCCAGCCTCCTTTTTCCATGCTTTTTATAAATTCGTCACCATACCGGATCACACCTGTTTCGATCATTTCCCTCAGCAGGTCATTGCCTTCGCGGGTCCGTTCGCCCACGCCTGCAAAGACCGACAGACCGGAATATTTTTTGGCTATGTTGTTTATCAGCTCCATGATGATCACGGTCTTGCCGACTCCGGCGCCGCCGAAAAGCCCTATCTTTCCGCCCTTGGAATAGGGCTCGAGCAAATCGATGACCTTGATGCCCGTAAAAAGCACCTCGGTTTCAGTCGACAGCTGGTCGAATGCCGGCGCCTTGCGGTGTACCGGAGCTCCTCCCTTATGGCTCACATCCTTCATCCCGTCGATCGGGTTGCCGACCACATTCAGAAGCCTTCCCCTGATCTGTTCGCCAACAGGCATGGTGATGGGTTTTCCGAGATTCCTGGCCTTCAGTCCCCGCCGCAGTCCGTCGGTCGAATCCATTGCAATAGCGCGTATGGTATTTTCACCTATATGTTGCTGGCATTCCACGATCAGGACATGACCGTCATCTCTTTTTATTTCCAGTGCGTCATGAATATTGGGAAGCTTGTTTCCCTTTGCTCCAAAGCTGATATCAACCACCGGTCCGATGACCTGAATGATGTCTCCTGAATTATCGGGCATAACGGATTTATATTAAAAATGAAGGGTGTATTTCCCTTAACGGGGAAATATGCCATAAAGTATTTTTTACTAAAGCCTATACGGCAGGCCGGCCGGTTATGTTACAGTTAAAGCCGC
>SKQJ01000410.1 GCA_007119075.1 Bacteroidales bacterium
GATCAGTGTGGCAAAACATAAAGGAAAATGGCGAAAAAATGGGCAATGCTTCCCCCGAGAACAAAAAAGTGCCATATGAGGTGATTAAAGCGTCTGTTATCCTTGATGTAGAAATATACACCGCTTACATAGCTGACCCCTCCTGCCAGGATCCAGTACAAGCCCCCGGCAGGAATTGCCCTGACAAGGGGATCCATGGCCACGACAATTATAGAGCCCATGAATACGTATAAAATTGCGGACAACACCCGGTGCTTATCCTTATAGAAAAACAGCTTATATATTACTCCTGCAATGGCCAGCCCCCAGATTACTCCGAAAATCGACCATCCCCAGACACCCCTTAGTGAAACTAGAGTGAAGGGAGTATAGGTGCCGGCGATTAAAATGTAAATGGAAGCGTGATCAAACTTATTGAGGTACTGCTTAAGCTTCTTTTGCCTGACGCCGTGAAAGAGCGTCGATGCCGTATACATCATGATCAGGCTTGCCCCGAAAATCGAAAAACTGACGATTTTCCAGGCATCGGCATCATGCGTTCCTGAATAAGCCAGAAGAAGTATCAGTCCGGCGACACTCATTAAAGCCCCAACTCCATGGGTTATGCTGTTTAGTATTTCATCAAGATATAAAACCCATCTGCGTCTTTCCATATTTGATTATTTTTACCAATGGCTCCTGTATTGAAATCCTCCGGAGCTCATCCGGAGCCTCATTTAACGGCTCATTGTCATATTAAGGATATATAGAGAACATTTAAATCGCATCACTGTTCAATAGAAAACCCGATCACAGCCAATTTTCGAATCACACATCGAACAACTAAAATAACTGCATAATGACCGGTAATATTCTCATACCTCATGAAAAAATGGAATCAGTTTTCCTGTCCATTTTGAATAAACATGATTTTTCCGGGGAACGGGCCGGAACATGTGCCCGGATCTTTACACAAAACAGCCTCGATGGGGTATACACCCACGGGGTCAACAGGTTTCCCCGGTTTATCCGGTATATAAAGGAAGGCTATGTTCTCCCGGATAATAAACCTGAAACCGTAAACAGTTCCGGCGCCGTCGAGCAATGGGACGGTCGCCTGGGACCGGGAACGAATAATGCGCTGGATGCAACCCGCAGGTCGATGGAGCTTGCACGGGCCCATGGAATAGGATGCGTGGGAATGGCCAATACCAATCACTGGATGCGCGGAGGATACTATGGCCGGGAGGCAGCCGGGTCCGGATATATTTTCATCGGGTGGACCAACACCATCGCCAATATGCCCGCCTGGGGCGCCGGCAACAGCAAGCTCGGAAATAACCCCCTTGTGCTGGCGGTCCCGTTCCTTCCGGAGCCCGTAGTGCTTGATATGGCAATGTCACAGTATTCATACGGCACCATGGAAGCATACCGGATGGGGGGCCAGAAACTGCCTTATGCCGGCGGTTTCGACCGGCAAGGAAACCTTACCGACGATCCCGGAACTGTCCTGCAGACTGAGCTGGCCGCACCGATCGGATACTGGAAAGGAGCCGGACTTTCGTTGCTGCTTGATATCCTTGCAGCCGTGATCTCCGGAGGCGATGCCACCTTCCGTATTACCGGAAGAGGCGATGAATACGGCGTTTCCCAGGTTTTTATCTCGATCGATCCCTCCCGGTTTGCCAGTGGCTCCAACGTGGAAACGATTGTAAAAGAGGTTATTGATGACTATCACAAATCAGTTCCTTCCCGGGAAAAAGATAAAATTCTCCATCCGGGCGAAAGGGTCCTGATGAGAAGAAAGGAAAACCTTGAAAAAGGCATTCCTGTTGAAAACCAGGTCTGGGAGGAAATACTGAGCCTGGCCGGTTCAGCCTGAACAGGCCTTCCCCGAGGGGAAAGCCATTTCCTGGAAAAACATGTCTGGGAGGAAATACTGAGCCTGGACGGCCCGAAATAAAAAGGCGCTCCAGGATTTGAAAGGCATTCCCGTGGAACTGTGCCTGAACGGCCCGGCTTAGCAAGCACCAAAAGATTCCGGGGGAGATTATCTGATAATCACAACCTTTTTGAAATATACACCGCCATCGGTATGAACGCGTACAATATAGATGCCGCTTTGAAAATCTCCCGTCGAGATCCGCGTTTCCAGGTTGTTAGCCTCTTTGTTGTATACCACCCTCCCATTATAGCCGGCAAGCTCAATAAAATTCATTTTTTCCTCCGAAAGGACAACAAACTCATCAGTCACGGGATTGGGAAATAAAATGATGCCGGGACCAGGGTGCCTGTCCGCCAAACCCGTAAAATTAACTACGTCCATATTGGCGATGACTTCGACGTCTTCGGCGGGCATCGTGAACGTGAATACGGGATCATCGGAAATCTCATAGCCCGCGGAATCTGTCCAGTTTATGAAATCATAGCCTTCGTTGGCAACCACTTCCAGGGTCACCTCATCGCCCTCACTGTAGGTGCCTTCACCTGAAACTTCGCCGGCGCCTTCAGGAACAACGGTCACCGTCACGGCAAACTCTGCAGGTTCATCTGCCGGGCCAATGATCAGTCTCAAAGCTTCCTGGGAATAAAAACTGGCAAAGCCGGGTATGATTAACAGCAGAATTAAGAGCATTCTTCTTGTCATCGCCTGAAATTGAGATAAAGGGGGTGCCGCCCGGATCATTGCAGCCCTGATACTGATTTTCCTTGCATTAAGTTACCATTTATCAGGCGAATATCCAAGCAA
>SKQJ01000064.1 GCA_007119075.1 Bacteroidales bacterium
AAGAAGAATGTAAATTTAATTCCTTATACAATGAAGACAGTAATAAAAACTACAGACCTTTCGAAAACCTATGCAGGCGCAGTGCCTGTCCACGCATTGAAAAACGTCAGCCTGGAATTCAAGCAGGGTGAGTTTACGGCCATAGTAGGTCCGTCGGGAAGCGGCAAGACCACATTCCTGAATGTGATCGGGGGGCTGGATAAGCCCACGGACGGACATGTTATCATCGACGGGGTCGACATCGCCACCATGAAGGAAAGCAGGCTTTTTGACTTCCGGCTCAGGCATATCGGCTTCGTGTTCCAGGCCTATAACCTTATTCCTGTCCTTACCGCCATGGAAAACGTATCCTTTATCATGCTCCTTCAGAACAGGCCGAAAGACGAAATGGAGAAAAGGGCAAAGGAGATGCTGGAGCAGGTAGGACTGTCAGACAAGCTTGATGTAAGGCCCGGAAAACTGTCTGGCGGACAGCAGCAGCGTGTCGCTGTTGCAAGGGCCCTGGCCTCAAAGCCCGACTTCGTTCTGGCCGACGAGCCCACGGCAAACCTTGATACCGAGTCTGCCTTCAACCTTCTTGATATAATGGCCAGGCTCAACAGGGAAGAGAACATTACCCTTATCTTTTCAACCCATGACCAGCGTGTGATTGAAAGGGCCAGGCGGGTCATCACCCTTGTTGACGGTGCGGTGGACAAGGATGAATCTTTTGAGGAAAGGGGAGCAGAAAAAAAGCAAGCCTGAGATGAAAAATTTTATTACATTGATCCTGGCCTGCCTGCTGTGGACGGCTGTCCAGCAGGTTTGGGCAGCGGAGGAAAGCCCCTTCCCGTTAACGCCAGCTGATCATGAGACCCGTGTAACGGAGGAGTGCATCTTTCCGATGTGGCCGGTTGATCATGAGGCGCTTGCAATGGAAGAAAGCGCCTCTCGGCAGAATAACCTGCAGCCCCCCCGCCTGGGAGGCTACATTCGGGGGATGCCGGCTGTCAGGCTGGACGGCGATTTTGGCGATCCCACATTTGCAAATGTCATGCATAACAGGCTCAATTTCCGGTGGGACCTGGGATCAAACTTCCATTTTGCCGTAGAGGGGCGGAACCGGCTTTTGTATAACCGGATGTTCAGGGATTTTCCGGAAATTGCCGATTTTCTGGCCGAGGATGAAGGACTGATGGATCTTTCATGGCTCTGGCTCTCAGACGGGGCGTGGGTTGGCCACAGTATGGCCGACCGGCTTTACGCGGACTGGCGCATGGAAAGCTGGCATGTCAGGGTGGGCCGCCAGCGCATCAACTGGGGGATAACCCTGGTATCCAATCCCAATGACCTTTTCAACACCTATTCCTTCTTTGATTTTGACTATCCCGAAAGGCCCGGTGCTGACGCAGTAAGGATAAGGCATTTCCTGGGGCACCTTTCAAGCGTCGAGCTGGCCGTCAGTCCGGGCCGCGACAGCCGTGAAACCGTTGCTGCCGGCCTGGTCAGGGTAAACCGGTGGAACTATGATCTTCAGGCCCTGGCAGGCTACTTCAGGCACAGAGCAGCCCTCGGAGTGGGCTGGGCAGGAAGCATCGGCGGTGCAGGCTTCAAGGGCGAAGCCACATGGTTCTACGATATTGAAGAACAGCCGGGAGTTACAAGAGGGAACCTGGTAGCCTCGACGGGGATGGATTACATGTTTGGAACAGGCACATTCGGGGTGATCGAGTTTTTATATAACGGGGGGCACGAACGACAGCACGATCCGGTTTTCATGATCACCCAGCCCCTTCGTCCGGACAACATAATGTTTTCCCGGTATGCAGTCACACTCAACGCGCAGCACCCTGTTTCACCTATACTACGGGGCGGAATGGCTGTAATGGCACTTCCCGATATTGAAGCCCTGTTTTTGATGCCCAGCCTTGATTATTCCCTGGCACGAGATCTGGACCTGGAATTTGTCGGCCAGATTTTCCTGGGAGGCGAGGGAATATTTTCGGATCAGGAAGGCTCAGGTTTTTTCCTGGCCCTTCAGTACTCATTCTGAATCGCCCCCGAATATCCCTGGCGGATACATATTGTTTATGCCGGTCTGACACAGAAGGCAGCTGTCATACTAATCTACTAAAATAAAAAAAATGAACGGGATTCAAATAACGGGTGTAATCGTACCCGTTTTCATGATGCTTGCAGGAGCCGGCATTATATTGATATGGGCTGCCGATATTTTTTCAGGGAAATTTTCAGACCAGGGAAATTTTTTCAGATGGAGGGAGGGAGAAAACCTGCTGTGGCCTCATATATTGGCAGAATACCTGACAGCGGCCGGATTGTTTGCCGGAGCTATCGGTTTGCTTGTATACTGGGAATATGCTTTGCCGGTTTCCTTTGTTTCGCTTGGAGCCGTAATATATTCCGCAATCAACAGTTCCGGCTGGGTGCTTGCTGTCAAAAGCAGAACCAGATATGGAATTCCGATCTGGATCACCCTGGCAGGAGCGATAGCTTCCTTATTTTTTCTCATCTGCTGATGCAATTTCCCGCCAGCGGGCCAAAATCACACCGCCACCGGCTGTAAAACCGGTTGCATTAATAACGAAGCACCACATCCAGTTCATATTCCCTATATTTGTCATTATCTCAATTGGTGCTCACAGGCAAAAGATATTGAATAACACTTCGGCTGTCCGGATGTAAGGTCAAATTAAAATCCCCAAATGAAAAATCTGAGAACGGTCATAAG